>JALYVL010000104.1 GCA_030853285.1 Actinomycetota bacterium
CGTCGGCTCCCCGAGCGGCTGCGACGTCAGCGGGCGCTCCGTCGTCCCCGAAGCCGGCCACTGCGGCAATGCCCGCCCTGCCCCCGGGAAGTTCCTCGGGTGCTGGCGCGCTGCAGGCGGCGTTGAGCAAGTTGGGCTCGCCCTACGTGTACGGAGCAACCGGGCCCAACGCCTTCGACTGCTCGGGCCTGACCCAGTGGGCGTTCAAGCAGGTGGGTATCTCTATCCCCCGTACCGCGGAGGCGCAGGCCGGTAGTGGAACCCCGGTGTCCCGCGACCAGTTGCAGCCCGGTGACCTGGTGTTCTTCTACAGTCCGGTGTCCCACGTCGGCATCTATGCAGGCAACGGCAATGTCGTACACGCCTCGACGGAGGGCCAGCCGGTGAAGGTGGCTCCGATGCAGTACATGCCATTCAATGGGGCACGCCGCTACTGAGCGCCCGCTGCACAACCGCGTAGCGCCCACGCACAGTGCCCGCCCCATGTGGCGGGCACTGTGCGTGGGTCATCAGTGTCCTAGGCTGCCCCGATGAGCACGCGTGCTCTACCGCGCGCAGCGCTCGCCGCGGTGGTGCTGGTGCAGCTGGTGGCGAGCGTGCTGATGTTGACGCATGCGCCTGCCGGGGCCGGTGTCGCCCCCGCGGCGCCTGTTCCGCACGCGGTGCTCGCCGGCCCCGTTACCACCACCGGTCAGCCACCCAGTGCCCAGGCGGCACTGACACCGCCGCCGAACGACGGCGGCCGCCGCGTCGCGGTGCAGCAGTTGCTGGACCGTTGGGCATCCGCTGTCCGAGCGCGTGACGATGCCGCACTCGCCGCGCTGTTTGATCCGGGCGCCGACCCGGGCTTCCTCGGCAGGGAGAAGGCCAGGGCGAGAAACCTGACCCAGGTCCCGCTGGCTGACTGGGGCTATGGAATCACGACCGACCCCTCGCCGACGGTGCCACCCACTGTGCAGGCCCGCATGTACGCGGACGAAGTGTGGTCCCCGCCGGTCGCCCTGCACTATGCGATCGCCGGAGCCGACCCCGCGCCCACCACGCGGCCGGTGGGTCTCGTAGTAGCACGCCGGGGTTCGCGGTGGCAGCTGGTGAGCGACTCCGCCGAGGATGACTACGGGCGTCTGACCTGGCGTGGGCCGTGGGATTTCGGCCCGGTGATCGCGCGGACGGTGCCGGGCGGCGTGATACTCGCCCATCCCGACCACGCAAGCGATGCGGACACCCTGGCCGCCGAGCTCACGCCCGCGGTGGACGCCGTCACCGACTTCTGGGGGCCGGTGTGGCAGCAGCGCGTCGCCGTCATTCTTCCCGACACTCAGGTTGAGTTAAAAGCATTGGTAGGCAACGAGTTTGCCGGCGCTGAAATTGCCGCGGTTGCCATCGCCGACGACATCGACCGCACACAGCACGTGGCCGTCGGGCAACGAGTGGTGTTCAACCCCGCCACCATCGGCAAGTTGACTGCTCTGTCGCGACGGGTGGTGCTTCGTCACGAGCTGACGCACGTCGCCGCCCGCGCGGTCACGAAACCGCAGGTTCCGGTCTGGCTGGCCGAGGGATTCGCCGACTACTCCGGCTACCGAGGCAGCGGGGTCTCACTCGCCAACGGTGCCCCGGCGGTGGCGGCACTGGTGCGCACGGCGGGGCCACCCGACAGCCTGCCCACCGACGTGCAATTCGGCGGCACTTCCACTCCCACGCAGGTCGAGCTGGCCTACCAGCTGGCGTGGACATTCGCGGTGTTCCTGGCCACGGTGAAGGGCGAATCGACGCTCCGAGCCGTGTACCTGACGGTCGCAGCTCTTCCTGCCCCCACCGTTGCGGACATCGACCGGGCCCTGCAGCCGGTGCTCGGCGAAGATCTGGCCGCGCTGGTGCAGGAGTGGGGACAGTGGCTGCAGACCACGCTGCGCTAGCGTGCCCTGATGCGCCGGACACTGTTGATCACCAACGACTTTCCGCCCCGGCCCGGTGGCATCCAGTCCTACCTGCACACCTTCGCCGCCCAGCTGCCCGCCGATCAGCTGGTGGTGTACGCACCGTCCTGGCGCGACGACGCACACAGACGTTTCGACGCCAAACAGCCCTTCGAGGTGGTGCGCCACCCCGGCACACTGATGCTGCCGACGCCCGAGGTGGCCAAGCGCGCCACGCAGCTGCTCACTCACCATCGGTGTGCGGCGGTCTGGTTCGGCGCCGCCGCGCCGCTGGCGTTGCTCGCCCCGAGAGTTCGCCGCGCTGGGGCAGAGCGGGTTCTGGCCAGCACGCACGGGCACGAGGTCGGGTGGTCGATGCTGCCGGTGGCCCGCAGCGCGTTGCGGCGCATCGGGGAACACACCGACGTCGTCACCTTTGTCAGCCGCTACACCCGCGACAGGTTTGCGTCGGCCTTCGGCCCCCGAGCCGCGCTGGAACACCTGCCTTCCGGGGTCGATGGCACTGTCTTCCGCCCAGACCCCGCGGCGCGCGCACAGTTGCGCAGGCGCTACGGACTCGGTGAGCGGCCGGTGGTCGTCTGTGTCTCGCGGCTGGTCCCGCGCAAAGGACAGGACATGTTGATCCGTGCGCTACCCCGCATTCGGGAGCACGCGCCGGGCGCCGCGCTGGTCTTGGTCGGCGGTGGACCCTACCGCGATCGCTTGCGCACCTTGGCCAGCGCCAATGGGGTGGAGAAGAACGTGGTGTTCACCGGGGGGGTGTCCGCCGATGAGCTTGCCGCCCATCACTGCCTCGGCGACGTGTTCGCGATGCCCTGCCGGACCAGGGGGGCGGGGCTCGACGTCGAGGGCCTGGGCATCGTCTACCTGGAGGCCTCGGCGTCGGGACTGCCCGTGGTCGCCGGCCGCTCCGGCGGTGCCCCGGAAACGGTGCGCGAGGGAGAGACCGGCCGGGTGGTGGACGGCAGGAATATCGAGCAGATCGCCACCGCCGTTGGCGGGCTGTTGGCCGATCCCGACCGCGCCGCGCAGATGGGAGCGGCAGGTCGGGAGTGGGCCTGCACGCACTGGCGGTGGGACGGCCTCGCCCAGCGACTGGAGAACCTGATCGATGGGTAGCTGACTTGGCGGCGGCCTACCGGGAGTAGATCTTCTCGATGTCGCCGGCGAAGGACTTGGCGACCACGTTGCGCTTGAGCTTCATGGTCGGGGTGAGCTCACCGCCGTCCTCGGTGAAGTCCACCGGCAGGATCCGGAACTTCTTGATTCCCTCGGCCTTGGAGACCACCTTGTTCGCTTCGGCCACGGCCTTCTCGATCTCGGCGTGCAGCTGCGGGTCGTCGAGCATGGCGGACACCTCGGAGTCGGCGGGCTTGCCGTGGGCGGAGCACCAGCTCGGGAAGGCTTCCGGGTCGATGGTGATGAGTGCGCCGATAAAGGGCTTTTGGTCGCCGACCACCATGCACTGACTGATCAGCGTGTGGGCGCGCAGCCTGTCCTCCAGCACTGCGGGGGCCACGTTCTTTCCCCCTGCGGTGACGATGAGTTCCTTCTTGCGACCGGTGATGGCCAAGTAGCCCCGATCGTCGAGAGAGCCGAGGTCACCGGTGTGGAACCACTCGTCGGTGAAGGCCTCGGAGGTGGCGTCGTCGTTGTGCCAGTAGCCGGAAAAGACCACGTCGCCGGAGACGAGAATCTCCTGATCCTCGGCGATCCGGACCGCGCACCCACTGATCGGCTGCCCGACGGTTCCCATCTTCTGGGCCCCGGGGCGGTTCACCGTCAGGGCGGCGGTGGTCTCGGTGAGGCCATAGCCTTCATACACCGGCACGCCGATCCCGCTGAAGAAGTGGCCCAGGCGGGCGCCCAGCGGAGCGCCGCCGAGCACCGCGGCATCACAGCGACCACCGAGGGCCGCCTTCAGCTTGGAGTAAACCAACCGGTCGAACAGGGCGTGGCGACTGCGCAGCACGAGCCCGGCTCCGCCGTTGGCCTGCGCCGTGCTCCACGCCACTGCGGTGGCGTCTGCCTGGTCGAAAATCCGGCCCTTGACGCGGCTGTCGGCGTGGGCCTTCTGCCGCGCCGTGTTGTACACCTTCTCGAATACCCGCGGAACGGAGAGCACGAAGTCCGGTTTGAACACACCGAAATCGGCCACCAGGTTCTTGATGTCATGGGTGTGACCGACCACTACCCGCGCCTCAAAGCTGGCCACCGCGATGACTCTCGCGAATACGTGGGCCAAGGGTAGAAAGAGCAGGGTGGAACGTCCCTCGTGCATCAGCGACGAGAACGCCGAGGTCGCTGCCTGCGACTCGGCCATCAGGTTGCGGTGGGTGAGGACGCAGCCCTTGGGGCGTCCGGTGGTACCGGAGGTGTAGATCAGCGTGGCCATGTCATCGGCGACCACGCTGCGCCGCCGGGCGTGCAGGTCGGTGTCGCTGACCTCGTTCCCGGCCGCGGTGAGGGCCTCGACCGCCGACGATCCCACGCCATGTTCGGCGGTGGTGCCCTCGATCTGCCAGGTGTGCTGCAGCTCCGGGCAGTCTGTGGCGACCGAGTTGATCGTCACCCGGTGCGCGGCCGTCTCGCACACCACAGCGACCGCAGCGGAGTCACTGAGAATCCACTGCACCTGCTCGGCTGAGGACGTCTCGTAAATCGGCACGGTGACGGCGCCCGCGCTCCAGATCGCGTAGTCGAGGAGCGACCACTCGTACCGGGTGGCCGACAACAGGCCAACCCGATCCCCTTGGGCGACACCGGAAGCGATCAGCCCCTTGGCCAGATCCGCGACCTGGACAGCGAACTCGGCCGCGGTGACGTCGTGCCAGGAGCCTTGGACGCGCCGCTTGAACAGCACGGTGTCCGCAAAGTGCTCTGCGTGGGAGAACACCACCGCGGCCAAGCTGTCCTCGGCCGAGACGTTGTGGGTGGACGGAACGCTGTATTCACGCACGGATCCTCCGGTGGACACGCAGATTCGGCAACGGGTCAGGGTGAGCTTGGTTACTCGTGGGTAAACTTAGCGTGTCTTGCCCGTCCGTGGCGCCGGGGTCGTACCCGTGTGTGACGCTGTCCGGTGTGAGCGCACTCGACGTGGTGGACGAGACCTTTCTTGCCGTGGCGCCGGCGCGGGTGGCGGCGGCGATGGCGACACGCTCCCGGTGGCGGACGTGGTGGCCGGACCTCACGCTGGCGCTGCGGGATGACCGCGGTCCCGCCGGACTGCGCTGGCAGGTCACCGGCGAGCTGCGCGGCAGCATGGAAGTATGGCTCGAGCCGGTACTGGACGGCACTGTGCTGCATTACTTTTTGCGGGCGGAGGTCGCCGATGCGGCCGCTGCGGAGCTGGCAGCCGCGGCTCGAACGCGCAGATTGAGCGTCAAGACGATGGCCTTCGGGCTCAAGGCCGAGCTGGAAGCCGGACGCCCGCCCGGGCAGGCGCCGGAGCGCGAGCGCTGATCGGGTCGGAGCCGGTGGCGCGCCGTCAGGCGGTAGCCTCAGCGCCGTGGCCGACAAGACAACCCAGTCGATCATCATCAACGCACCAGCTGCGCAGGTGATGGCGGTAATCGCTGATTTCCAGGCGTACCCACAGTGGGCCGA
>JALYVL010000105.1 GCA_030853285.1 Actinomycetota bacterium
ACGAAGCGAGCGGGCCAGCCACTCGCCGAGCACGACCCCCGAAGCCAACGCGGCTCCGATGGCCACGGCCGCACTCATTTCCGACAGGCCGGTGACCGGGTCGCTGTTGGTCATGGCGAACAGCCCCCGGTATACCGCGAGCCCGGGCAGCAGCGGGGTGATGCCGGAGACCGCAATCACCAGGGGCGGGATACGGTAGCGCCGGGACAGCACTCCGCCGGCGAACCCGACGCAGGTCGCCGCCGCCGCGGAAGCCATCAAGGTGCTCCCGGCAATGTGCTGCAGCACACCGAACACCGCGAAGCCGGCGGCGCCCGCCACAGCCGCGAACAGCAGCGCTCTGCGCTCGGCGTAGCAGGCCAACCCGAAGAATCCCGCGGCGCCGGCCGCGGCGAGTACCTGGACCGGCAACTGCGAGAGGGCGATGCTGGACGAGCCGAGGGCGGGCAGCACGACGCCGACCCCGGAGGCGAGCTTCAACGCCAGCCCGACGCCGACGATAACCCCTGCCGTCAGTGTGAGCACTTCGAGGAAGCGAGCAGCCGCAGTCACCATGGCGCCGGTGACGGCGTCTTGCATGGAACCGACCAGGGACAGCCCGGACAGGAGCACGATCACCCCGGCTGCCGCCACCTGCGACGGACGCACCGAGAGGTGCAGCGCATCTTGGGCCGCGAACAGCAGCGCCGCGGGCAGGGTGGCAATAAACCCGCCGACCACCTGCTGGAAGAAGAACGGAAGGCCGGTCCGGTTGAGCAGTCGCTTGGTGCGGTCGATGACGAGGGCGGATCCGAACGCGACCGCACACACCAGCCATCCGCCGCCGACCAGCAGCGCGATGCTCGCCGCCATGCCGGACCAGGCCAACGTGGCCACCCAACGGGGATAGGGATGGGGTGCGGTGGTGAGCCGATCGAGCGCGCCATGCGCTTGACGGGCGGTGAGCGCACCGACTTGGGCGCTGCGGATGACCCGATCCACTTCAGCCAACCGGGTGTAGTCCAGCGACCGGTAGTTGACCACGCGCATGGTGTTCACCGGTGGGCTGGACAGACCACGGTGGGCGCTGATGGAAATGGCGGTGAACGTGATGTCGACTTGGCAGCGGGGCAGGCCGTACGCCGCGGTGATGGTGAGGACGTCCTTGGTGACGTCCGCGGACGCCGCGCCACTGGACAGCAGCACCTCCCCGACGCGCAGGGCCAAGTCGAGCACCTCGGTGATGGCGGCGTCCCCACTGAACGCGGGCAACGGGTCGGTGGGGTACTGGGCCGGAGCGGCGAACTGCGCGGTGCTGGGATCCTTGCGTCGAGGGGTCGGCGTCCGCTGGGGATGCGGAAGTCCGCTGCCCCCATGGAACGGCTGCTTGGCCCCGGATGAAGGGTCCCTTACCCACTGCACTGCGCACCTCACTCAGTTTGACGATGGCCGCCGATCGCAGCGGGCCACCATCCATCGTCCCGGCTATTCCGGCGGTATGCCAATGAGTTGGCCCACAGGGACGGAGTCGGCGGCGCTATGGCCGGTCGCTCACCTCGTCGTCGACGCCGAGTCCGGTGGCGCGCAGTGCCTCCTCGAGGTCGCTGTGCCGGAACACCGACGCGACCTGGTCATGGACCACCCGGAAAGCGGTGGCCACCGTGTCTTCGCCGAATTGTTGCTCGACCACCACCACGCCGTGGTGCACGAACATCCGGCCCGGCACCAGGGTCGAGTTGAACTTCTCCTGCCACTCGCGCAGTGCGGCGACGCCCTGACTGGCGCCCTGAGGACCGGCCAGCTCCACGTCGTCGCTGGACAGCGAGAGCAGGGTGTCGACGTCGCCCGCGGCGAGTGCGTCGTGCCAGGCGAGGACGGTTGCGATCTCTGAGGTACTCACGCGGCTCACGGTAGCGCGGGGCCTCCGATACGATTTGCCTCACGCCGGGTTAGCTCAGCTGGTAGAGCACCGCTCTTGTAAAGCGGTTGTCGTCGGTTCGAACCCGACACTCGGCCCCAGTGTCGGCGGTGACAGTCCGGCGGCGAGTGCCGTGAGCACCTCGGTGCAGCCCGCGTCGAGCTTCAGCGTGGCCAGCTCGTCGCCGCGGGTGACGCCGCGGTTGACGATCACGACCGGAGTCTGTTGCTTGGCCGCGTAGCGGACGAATCGAAGCCCGGACTGCACGGTGAGCGAGGACCCGGCAACCAGCAGGGCTTGGGCTGCGTCGACCAACGCGTAGGCCCGGGCCACCCGCTCCTTGGGCACGTTCTCCCCGAAGTAGACGATGTGCGGTTTCAGCATGCCGCCACACACCAGGCACTCGGCAACGCGGAAGCCTTCGGTGCGGGCGAGCACGGCGTCGGCATCCGGCGCGACCTCGACGTCACCGACCATTGCGGAGAACGACGGATTCAGCTGCGACAGTCGTTCGGCCAGCTCCGCCCGGCCGGTCAACCCCCCGCATCCGAGGCAGATGACCTCGGCGTAGGTCCCGTGCAGGTCGATGACCGTCGTACTGCCGGCTCGGGTGTGCAGGAGATCGACGTTCTGGGTGATCACCCCGTTGAGCACACCGTGTTGCTCGAGCTCCGCCAGCGCGCGGTGTCCGGCGTTGGGCCGCGTTGCGCTCATGTGCCGCCATCCGATGTGGTTGCGCGCCCAATAGTGCCTGCGGAAATCCGGATCGCCGACGAACTGCTGGTAGGTCATCGGGGTGCGCGCAGGCGAGTTCGGGCCTCGGTAGTCGGGGATGCCGGAGTCGGTGGACACACCGGCGCCGGTGAGCACGGTGATCGCTCGACCGTCGAGTAGTTCGACGGCGCTGCGCAATTGCGTCAGCCGCAGAGCTTCGGCGTGGCGCGACATTCCTCGATGTTACGTCCGGTGCGGTAGCCACGGGCGCCTGCGCGGTGTTGGATGCAGGCATGCCTCTTGACGGTGAGTACGAGCCGAGTCCCGCGGAATGGGTCCGCAGCCAGGTGGATGAGTACGAGGGCTCCGGTGGGACAGCAGGCACCACCATGCGCGGCATGCCAGTGATCCTGCTGACCACCAAGGGCGCTCGCAGCGGCAAGCTCCGCAAAACCCCGCTGATGCGGGTCGAGCACGACGGGGTGTACGCCGCTGTCGCATCACTGGGCGGCGCACCGAAGCATCCCGTCTGGTTTTTCAACGTGCAGGCGAACCCGGTGGTCGAGCTGCGCGATGGCACGACGGTGCGGGACATGACGGCGCGTGAGGTCAGCGGGGACGAAAAGGCGGCGTGGTGGGAGCGTGCGGTCGCGGCGTATCCCGACTACGCCGACTACCAGCGCAAGACCGACCGCGAAATTCCGGTGTTCGTGCTGGAGCCGCTCGTCCCGCAATGACAGCGCGACGAGTAGAGAGCGACCCCAGTGGCCACGTCTGACGGAGACGGCTGGTCGCGGGGACCGGGCGGCCAACGACGCTGGGGCAGATTCGGTGCCGCCGGCCTGCTGCTGCGAGCGCCGGGAGAACGCGGCCCACTGGTGCTGTTGCAGCACCGCGCGTTCTGGAGCCACCACGGCGGCACCTGGGGGTTGCCCGGCGGCGCACGGGACAGCCACGAGACCACCGAGCAGGCTGCGCTGCGCGAAGCGGCCGAGGAGGCCGGTATCGACGCCGGCCACGTGCTGGTACGTGCGGAACGGCTCACCTCGGCGGTACTGAACGGTTGGAGTTACACCACGGTGATCGCCGATGCCCGAGGGCCGTTGAACACCCGTCGCAACGGCGAGAGCGCGGAGCTGCGCTGGGTGGAGGAGGGGGCCGTCGACGCGCTGCCGCTGCATCCGGGTTTCGCGGCCAGCTGGCCAAGCTTGCGTGCCCGTCCGATGCGCCTCCTCGTCGAGTCTTCGGCGACGATCACCGGCGCGACGACGTTCCCGCGCACCGTGGAATTGCCAGACGGTGACTTCGCCTGGGTGGGGCACCCGGAGTTGGGCGTCGACCTGACGACGGTTCGGCAGGCCGAAAGCCCCGATAGCTTTGTGGTGATCACCGCCGATCCTGGCCTGCGTGCGCGGCTGCACCCAGCGGTGCCCAGTCTCGATCCTGCTGCGTTGCTGCGCTGATGGCAGCGGAGGATGAGCAGGAGCCGGACTACCGGTTCACCTTGGCCAACGAGCGCACCTTCCTGGCCTGGATGCGTACCGCGCTTGCCTTGCTCGCCGCGGGTGTGGCCGTGGTCCAACTGGTCCCGCACTTCTCGGTGGCGGGTGTCCGTACCGCCGTCGGAGTGACGCTCGGCGCGATGAGCGTGCTGGTCTCCCTGGGTGGGGTCTGGCGTTGGCGCGGCGTGCAGATGGCGATGCGTCGCGGCCAGCCGTTGCCGCCGATGAGGCTTACCTGGGTGCTGGCGGGTGCGCTGGCGCTGCTCGCGGTCGCGGCCGTCATCCTGCTGCTCGATGCGGGTTGACGGTTGTGCGGGAGCAGGGGCTCGCGGCCGAACGAACATCGCTCGCCTGGACCAGGACTTCGCTGGCGGTCCTGGTCAACGGTGCGCTGTTGTTGGTGCGCCACTTCGCCGGTGGCGTCGGAGCAGTCCACCTGGCAATAGCAGCCCTGGCGTGCGTCATCGCTGGCGTCGTCGTGTTCATCGGACGCATCCGCGCGCGTGAGATGCGGGCAGCCGGGGACACGCCGCCGGGGCCGAGGCCGTTGCTGGTGGTCGCGCTTGGCGCTTCGCTAGCCGCCTTCGGTGTGGTGGTCACCGTCGGCGCGCTCTGGGTCTGACCGATTTCGATTGAGGGGTTGCTGCGCGGACGAAGCTGGGCTAACTTCACTCAAGTACGCGGATACTCCAGACCAGCGGGTTGAAGCCATCTCGACGATCATCGAGGGTGGTGACCATTATGGCGGATTACAGTCGGCTTCCCGGTCCTGTTGAGGATCATTGGCAGTGGCAGTCCCAGGGTGCGTGTCGCGGTTTGCAGACCACGATGTTTTTTCACCCGGAGTATGAGCGCGGCCCCACGCGGATGCGCCGCGAGGCCGAGGCGAAGGCCGTGTGTCAGCGCTGTCCCGTGATCGAGCAGTGTCGCCAGCACGCGCTGCAGGTACACGAGCCGTACGGCATCTGGGGTGGTTTGTCCGCAGAGGAACGGAAGGACCAGCTGCGGGTCAAGCGGCGTGCGGTGTCGGTGCCCGGTTCGCCACGGAGTGGCCAGCGGCAGGACATCACCACCTCCTGAACCAAACCCGAGTGACCCGGCTGTGCGCACACGCAGCCGGGTCACTGCTTTTTCCGGTTCAGCTAGTTCCGCAAGGCGTGGGCGAGCTCGGTGGCCGCCCGGTGGGGGTCGGTTGCTGCGGTGATGGCCCGCACGACGACCACCCGCCGCGCGCCGGCCGCCAACACCTCGGGCAGACGTTGGGCGTCCACCCCACCGATGGCGAACCAGGGCCGCGTGGGCGCAAGCGCTGCGGTGCTGCGGACCAGATCCAGGCCGGGTGCTTCGCGGCCGGGTTTGGTGGGCGTGGGCCAACACGGCCCGGTGCAGAAGTAGTCCACTCCCAGCGCTCGCTCGGCGTCGTCGGCCTG
>JALYVL010000106.1:0-380 GCA_030853285.1 Actinomycetota bacterium
GCCCCGTCGCATCAGCTCCGCGGTGGGGTACAAGAACCCGTCGGTGGTCACCAGCTCGACCTGGGGGTGATCGGGCCAGCGGGCGAGCAGGGCTTGGAGCAGCCGGGCCGTCGTCGACTTGCCGGCAGCCACACTGCCTGCCACCCCGATGATGAAGGGCACCCTGGTCCCCGCCTGCGTGCTGCCCAGGAAGGTGGCTGTTGCGTCGTGCAGCTGCTGGCGGGCGGCGACCTGCAGGTTGATCAGTCGGGCCAGCGGCAGGTACACCTCGGCGACTTCGTCGAGGTCGAGCTGCTCACCGAGGCCGCGCAGCGCGCCGAGCTCCGCGTCGTCCAGCGGCAGCGGAGTCGACAGTCGCAGGTCCCTCCACTGTGCCCGGT
>JALYVL010000106.1:390-5532 GCA_030853285.1 Actinomycetota bacterium
ACGTAGGGGCTGGGCTCGGCGGTGGTGCGAGTGCTGGATCGGGGCACGTTGCCAAACGGTACGGGGTCCTCGAGGACGGTTAGGGTCAACGGTCGTGGACGCGACAACTCTGGTGCGCGAGTACCTGCTGCTCGGCTTGCGGTTCGACCGGCTCGAAGCGGGCTTTGTGGACGCGTACACCGGCGATCCCGCATTGCGTCGCCATACCGAGAATGAGCCGCGCCCCGATCCCCGCGCGCTGGCCGCCAGAGCCACCACCCTGCGCGGTGAACTCGGCTCCGCGGGACTGACCGCTGAGCGGGAGCGCTTCCTCGACGTACACCTGCGCGCCCTTGAGTGCTCGGGAGCCAAGCTGGCGGGCGAGGAGGTGGACTTCGTCGACGAGGTGGACGCCTACTTCGACGTCCGCATCGAGGCGGGCGAGCAGGAGGATTACCTGGCTGCGCACCGCGCGCTGGCCGCCGAGCTGCCCGGCGACGGCCCACTGGCCGCCCGGCTGAACGCGACACGGGCGCTCGAGGAGATCCCTCCCGAGCGCCTGGAGGAGTGCGTCCACGCGTTCTCCTCCGCTCTGCGCGACCGCGTGCGCACCCAGTTCACGCTGCCGGAGGACGAGACGGTGCACTACGAGGTGGTGGGGGACAAGCCATGGTCCGGGTTCAACTACTACCTGGGTGGGCACCAGTCCAAGGTCGCCATCAACTCCGACCTCAAGCAGCGGATGTCGCAGCTACCGCACCTGGTGGCGCACGAGTCCTACCCTGGTCACCATACGGAGCACTGCCGCAAGGAGGCGGGAATCGTGGCGGCCGGACAGGACGAGCAGACGCTGTTCCTGGTGAACACCCCGCAGTGCCTGATGGCGGAAGGGCTGGCCGACTTGGGGCTGGACGCGGTGGTCGGGCCTGGCTGGGGGCTGTGGGCGCAGGAGATCTTCGCCGATCTGGGGCTGCGCTTCGACGGTGCGCGGGCCGAGCGGCTACAGGCGGCGTCGGCCAAGTTGCTGAGCGTGCGTCAGGACGCGGCGCTGATGCTGCACTCCGACGGTGCCGATGTCGATGCGGTGGTGGCGTACCTGCAGCGGTGGCTCCTGGTGCCCGCCCCCCGGGCTCGCCAGATGCTGCGCTTCTTGTCCGACCCGTTGTGGCGCGCCTACACCACCACCTATGTCGAGGGCTACCGCCTGCTGCACCGCTGGCTGGACGCCCGGCCGCACAAGGAGGCCATGGGGGTGCGCTACCTGAGGCTGCTCGATGAGCCACTGGTGCCCTCGTCCATCCGCGCCGAGCTGCTCGCTTGACCGGCGGGCGTTGAATCGGATCCGTTGGTCGGCCGGTCGGTGGGTGTGGAGCGCTCCAGGAAACGGAGCAGCTCGACCGGAAACGGCAACACCAGGGTCGAGTTCTTCTCGGCCGCGACCTCGACGACGGTTTGCAGCAACCGCAGCTGCATGGCGGCGGGTGTCGCGGCCATCGTGTCGGCCGCCTCAGACAACTTCGCCGAGGCCTGCAACTCGCCATCAGCCGTGATGACCCGCGCCCGTCGCTCCCGCTCGGCCTCGGCCTGCCGGGACATCGATCGCTTCATCGACTCCGGCAAGGCAACGTCTTTGATCTCCACCCGGTCGATGTGCAGCCCCCAGCCCAGCGCCGGGCTGTCGATCATCACCTCCAAGCCCTGATTGAGCCGCTCACGGTTGGTCAACAGGTCATCCAGGTCGCTCTTGCCGATGATCGAACGCAGCGACGTCTGCGCAACCTGGCCCACCGCGGAGCGGTAATCCTGTACGTCGACGACCACGCACACCGGATCGATGACCTTGAAGTAGATCACCGCATCCACCCGCACCGTGACGTTGTCCCGAGTAATGCCGTCCTGGGCTGGCACCGGCATGGTGATGATCTGCATATTGACCTTCTGCAGACGATCCACGAACGGGACGACGAGCGCGAGTCCCGGCCCCAGGGTGGCGGGTCGTACTCGGCCGAAGCGCAACACCACGCCCCGCTCGAACTGCTTGACGACGTGTCCGCTCGCGCACAGGCCGACCACACCCAGCGCGACAATTGCGAGTAGCACATAGACAACGATCATTTCGCCCTCGAATCCGGCCGTGGGCAGCCGATCCGACATTCCCGGCCGCCCACTGGGGCCTTGGTTCCAAGAGTAGCCCCGCGCGTACGAGTGCGCTGGGCACTACGGTCTGTGGTATGAAAACACTGACGATTCGCACTGACACCGAGGTAGAGCGGGCGCTCGAGTCGCTGACCCGGGGCGGCCAGTCCCGCTCGGAGGCGACGCGTGCGGCGATCCTGGCGGCTGAACGGGCGCTGCGGCGCGCGCGGCTGCGGGCGGAGGCGGAGCAACTGCGCGACGACCCCGAGGACGTCGCTGCCTCACGGGATCTGGCCGCAGAAATGGATGCGATCCGTGCGTGGTGATCTGTACCGGTTGAAGGCGCCCCGGAACGTCCGTGGTCACGAAGAAGCCGAAACCCGCTACGCCGTGGTCGTGCAATCCGATGACCTACCCCTTTCCACGTGGGTCATCGCGCCGACCTCGACCGGACGCCTGGCTGCATCGTTCCGTCCCGAAATCGAGCTCGACGGCACCACCACTCGTGTGATGGTCGAGCAGCTGACCGTCGTTGACCCACAAGCGCGCCTCGGTGAGTTCGCCGGCCGACTGAGCACCTCGGAGATGCGCGCCGTCGATGCCGCCCTGCAGACGGTGCTCGCCCTCGATTGATCCCCGCGGTTCTCGTGGCTCAGGTATGCCCCACCGAAACAGAGGTACACGAGGGCGCCAGTTCGGGAAGCGAACCAGCGCCACAAGCGACAGCAGGCTCAGCGCACAGCGCAGCCAGTTGGGTCGAGGCGGCGTTGAGCGTGTCTCGTCCCTCACGGTCACGACAGCGCTAGCCTTCGCGGTGTCGGGTGGTGGGGAAGCCATCCGTCCGGGAGGTTCCAGTCGTGGATGACATCACGAGGGGGCCGGCACCCGGTCCTCGCCGCCGTCGCAGCTGACGGAGACCAGGAACGGACCGGCCGAGCTGACCGCTCGCGCGGGTGCCGCGTGGGTGAGGAGCCTGCAGTGTCTGCTGTACGCACGTACGTTCTGGACACCTCGGTACTGCTGTCCGACCCCTGGGCGCTGACCCGCTTCGCCGAGCACGATGTGGTGCTGCCCCTGGTGGTGATCAGCGAGCTCGAAGGCAAACGCCACCATCCCGAGCTCGGCTGGTTCGCCCGCGAGGCGCTGCGGCTGCTCGATGATCTGCGCTTGGAGCACGGCCGGCTCGACCAGCCGATTCTCATCGGGGAGCTGGGCGGACACCTGCACGTGGAGCTCAACCACACCGATCCCGCCGTGCTGCCCTCAGGCTTTCGCACCGACTCCTCGAACGACTCGCGCATCCTCGCTTGTGCCTTGAATCTGGCGGCCGAGGATCGCGATGTGACGCTGGTCAGCAAGGACACCCCCCTGCGCGTGAAGGCCGGCGCGGTGGGACTACCGGCCGATGAGTACCGGGCGCAGAACGTGGTGACCTCAGGCTGGACCGGGATGGCGGAGCTGGCGGTCGGGCAGTCCGACGTGGACTCGCTGTTTGCCCACGGCGTTCTTGACCTCGACGCGGCGCGGGATCTGCCGTGTCACACCGGGGTTCGCCTCCTCGCGGGGACGCAGAGCGCGCTCGGCCGGGTGAGCGCGGACAAGCAGGTCGCCCTCGTGCGCGGTGAACGGGAGGCGTTCGGGCTGCACGGACGTTCGGCGGAGCAGCGGATTGCCCTGGAGCTGCTGATGGACCCGAGCGTGGGCATCGTGTCCCTCGGCGGCCGGGCGGGCACCGGGAAATCGGCGCTGGCCTTGTGCGCCGGGCTCGAGGCGGTGCTGGAGCGCCGCGAGCACCGCAAGGTGGTCGTGTTTCGGCCGCTGTATGCGGTGGGCGGTCAGGAGCTGGGCTACCTGCCTGGCAGCGAGAACGAGAAGATGGGGCCGTGGGGGCAGGCCGTGTTCGACACCCTGGAAGGTCTGGCCGACCCGGGCACCATTGAGGAGGTGCTGGCGCGGGGGATGCTGGAGGTGCTGCCGCTGACGCACATTCGCGGTCGGTCACTGCACGACTCGTTCGTCATCGTGGACGAGGCGCAGTCGCTGGAGCGCAACGTGCTGCTCACGGTGCTGTCCCGGTTGGGGTCGGGCTCACGGGTGGTGTTGACCCACGACGTCGCGCAGCGGGACAACCTGCGGGTGGGCAGGCACGACGGAGTGGCCGCGGTGATCGAGAAGCTCAAGGGGCATCCGCTGTTCGCGCACATCACGCTGACCCGTAGCGAGCGCTCGCCCATCGCCGCGCTGGTGACGGAGATGCTGGAGGAGTTCGGCCCCGCCGTGGTGTGATCCACCAGCGGGTTCTAGCGGTAAGGCCGGTCGGCCACCACCATTAGCGGATCGGTCAGCGAAAACCCAGTTGGAAGTTTGCTGCGCAGCTTTGACGGGCGCGGAAAAGATGGTCATATTTGTGACCATGACGACAACGTCCCTAGCCGAGGCAAAGGCCCACCTATCCGAGCTCGTGAACAGGGTTAGCACCCAGCACGAGCGCGTGACGGTGACCGTGCACGGCGCGCCGTCGGCCGTGCTGCTGGCACCTGAGGACTTGGAGTCGCTTGAGGAGACCCTGGCGATTCTCTCCGATCCCGACACCATGCGACGGATGGCAGTCTCCGACCAGGAGTTGGCCAGCGGGGCTGGCGAGTCCGAGGCTGACCTTGCCGCAGCGATGGAGCGGCGACGCCACCAGCAACCGGCGTGAGCCGCAGTCGGTACTCGCTCCTCATCGCCCCCACGGCTCGGCGCCAACTTGCCGAACGGCTGCCCGAGGCCGTCGCGTCGGCCCCGTACGAATTCATCGTCGGCCCGTTACTGGACAACCCGCAACGCGTGGGCAAGCGACTTCGCCCTCCGTTGGATGACCGACGCGCTGCCCGCCGCGGCACCTACCGTGTGATCTACCGCATCGACGATAAGCTGCACATAATCAGCGTCCTCGACGTCGGCCACCGCCGTGACGTCTACCGTGCTTCGGTACGTCGACTAATCTTTCAACAGAACGCTTGCAGTAGCCGACACCGGGTGATA
>JALYVL010000107.1 GCA_030853285.1 Actinomycetota bacterium
TCAGCAAGCCACCGGGCGAGCATTGGGAAATCTTCGCGCCGCAAGGACCGGAACGTGACCGGAGCGGCGGACATACCGGCAGGCTAGACCGCGTTACTCGTCGACGAGTTGCTCGCGCAGGATGTCTGCGTGCCCGCAGTGCTGAGCGAGCTCGCGCAGCACGTGGAGGTAAACCCAGCGCAGCGGGAGCGGGCCGCGCCGGTTGCCCTGGACCATGTCGTCCAACTCCAGGGAGGCCGTCGCTCGTCGCGATGCGTCGCAGGCTTCGCGGTGTGCTCGCTGGACGGTCGCGATGGTGTCGTCATCATCGAGGATGAACGACTCATCGGGCGTTGCGGGGATGCCGATCTCGGGGCGCGACCGGCCCGTGACGGCTTCCTCGAACCAGACCTTCTCGACGAAGGTCGCGTGCTTCACCAGACCCAGCAAGGTGGTTCGGGAGGGAACCAACTGCCGGCGCACCTGCTCCTCGGTCAGCGCGTCCAAACAGCCATTGAGCGCAGCGCGGTGCTCGTCCAGGAAGACCTCGAACTGAGCCTGGGCTGGCTGATCAATGACGTCCTCGGCGAACGTCCCCGGAAGCAAAGTCACCCGCGAAGCATCCCATGACCGTCAGCGGGACGGCCCGCTCTCCGCCTGCTGCCCCGCTAGATCGAATCGGCAGATGGGACGAGCTAGGCCGTCAACTCGATCTCGAAGTACGCGCCCTCGGAGTCGTGCTGGATACGTGCCGAGCCGCCCCAACTAGCGAAGTCGCCTGTCCCCGTGTGCGGGACGATGTGCCCGAACCATGTCTCAGGGTCCGACTCGAGGCCGCCATGCTGCACCGTGACTGCACCCTCGCGGCCGTCATCGGTGCGGCCGGTGATCCGCTCGGTTGCGGTGTAGGAGCGGCTGCCTTCTTCGGTCCCCGCCGACATGAACAGGGTGGTGGCAGAGCCGACGATGCCAGCGGTGAAGGTCTTCTGGAACACCAGCATCCCGACCCAGTCAGCATCCAGGCCATCTACGCGAGCCGGTTGCGCGCCGTCGACACGGAAGCGAGCGATAAAGAACATTGGACTTCTCAAGGTTGTGACGCGATATCAGGCCAGTTCGCTGCCTTCGTCAGGCAGAACGGGTGCCCGGCCGGGTCGAGCAGTACCCGCCAGCCCTCACCAGGCTGGTCCTCCGGCAGCGTGGCACCCAACCCGACGGCCACCTCCGCGGCACTGTCGAGCTCGGCGACCGCAAGGTCGAAATGGAACTGTTTGCTGCCGCCCTCGTTCGGCCAGTTCGGCGGTGCGTAGTCATCGACCCGCCCGAACCCAAGGGCATGGCTGGGCCCGGAGAGCATTGCGTAGTCCTTCTCGCTGTGAACGACGTCCCAACCCAGAAGCGATGCCCAGAACGTGGCGCTTGCCTCGGGGTCCGCACAGTCCAGGGTAACCATCGCCAGGGTCGCGACCGGAGCCTCGGTGGGGGTGCTCATCAGGATCTCCTCTTCGTCATTCCGCCAGCCTTCTAGGCTCCAGGCGTGGTGGATAGGAAAAACACGTCACCGGCCACCTCGACCACGGCCGGCGTGCTGCGACCCGACGAGCTGGCGAAGCACGTCCTGCTCACCCGGATGGAGTGCGCCCTGCCGCTCACCCCGTGGGTGGAGAACTACTGGATGCTGCAGTGGGAGCTGGCCCCGGGGACGACCTACCGAAGCTCGACGCTGCCTCACCCGGCCTGCACGCTCAGCGTGGAGCGCGGTCACCTCCGCGAGGGTATCGAAGTCATCGGGGGCCCGGTGGTGGTGACGGGCGTGCTCACCCGCCGCTTCGATGTGACGCTCCAGGACAGCGGCTGGGTCCTGGGCATCAAGTTCCGCCCCGGTGGTCTCGCCAGCCTGACCGGCACCAGCGCCCGGCTCCTGCGCGACGTGACGGTCGCTGCCCCCACCGTCTTCCCGGTGGCCACCGTCGAAGCGCTCGCCAAACTCGGACCGACCCTGCCCCCGGACGAGTGTCGAGCGATGGCCGACGTCGCGCTCCACAGCTGTGGGCGATCGCCGGAGCACGACTACGTCACCGTGCTCGAGGTCATCTCCGTGATGCTGAATGACCGCTCCTTGGTCCGTGTGGGCCAAGTTGAGCAGCGTTGCGGGATCGGCACCCGCACGCTGCAGCGGCTCTTCGAGCGTTATGTCGGCGCCACCCCGAAATGGGTGCTGGCGCGCTACCGGATCCACGACGCCGTGAGCGACCTCGATGCGGGACGCGACGGGTCGCTGGCCGACCTCGCGGCCCGATACGGCTGGTTCGACCAAGCCCACTTCACCCGCGAGTTCACCGAACTCGTCGGCGTACCTCCCGGCGCCTATCAGCATGCACGACGATGAGAAAATCCGTGGTGCCTGCGCCGAGCTGCGTCTGGGTTGCCGACAGATCGGGCCACCGTTGAGCAGCAGGATCCAGCGGTCCTTACGCCAGCGCTGTGCGAAACCGCCGCAGCACCAACTCCACCACCAGGGGGTGCACGCCCAGCGGGGCGGCCACCGCATCTGCCCCGGCGTCGGCCAGCTTGGTGTGAAACAGACCGGGCGCCAACAAGTATGGCGCGATGCACACCCGCCGGGCTCCCTCCTCACGGACGCGGGCGACCACCTCCGCCACCGACGGCTGCGCCGCCACCGCGTATCCGTGCCGCACAGGAGCCTCGAGCACCTCGGACAACAGCACCGCCGCCTCGGCCACATCGTCGCGCGCCCGCGGATCGGCGGATCCGACGGCCGCCAGCACCACCGCATCGCCGCGCTGCCACCCTGCCTCGCCCAGGCGCGCGTACTGCGCTGCGGCCAGCACCACGTCCGGGCCCAACGCCGGCGTCACCCGCACGTCCCGACGACCGCTGTCGCGAACCTGGCGGGGGACGTCGGCGCGCACGTGGTATCCCGCCGCGAGGAAGGCAGGCACCAGCACGACGGGTGCCGCCACCAGCGCGAGCACCTCGGCGACGGTGGGTCCGAGGACGTCGACAAACGCCACGTGCACAGCCGCACCCCGCACACGCAGAGCCGCGGCCAGCTCGTGCACCGTGGCGACCCCGCGCGGGTCCCGCGTCCCGTGGGCCACCAACACCAGTTCGGCTTCGTTCACGTGGCATCCACGGCCAGACGGTATCCCCGCCTCGGTACGGTTTGCACCACGCGCGCAGCACCCAGTGCGGCCCGCAGGCGCGCGACCGCGGCCTCGACGGCGTGGGTGTCCGCACCGCCACCGGGTAGCGCCGACAACAGCTCCGCCATGGACAGCACGCGTCCGGGTTCGGCGGCCAGTGCGCGCAACAACGCCATGCCCGCCGGTGCCACCGTCTTCAGCTCGTCGTCGAGCACCACGGCCTGTCCGCGCACGCTGAGCACCGACCCGGCGACGCGCCACTGCGGGGCCCTGGCCGGAAGCTCCTCCACCAGGTAGCGGGCGAGCGCACCGAGGCGAGCGCGTGGGGGCTGCACAGTGGGCACGCCGAAGCGCTCCAACGGGGCCGCCGTCACCGGGCCCACGCACGCGACCAGCACACGCGCACGCATGGCCTCGGCCAGCTCCGGCAGCTTGTCCGTGGCGTGCGCGCGACTCAGAGTGCTCGCCACCGCGGGGGCGCTGGTGAAGGTGAGCGCATCGACCGTGCCGCCAATGCAGGCGGCGATCAGGCGGTCCATCGGTCCCGGGTCGGCGGGTGGGATCCAGCGGTACACCGGAACGGTCACCACCTCCGCCCCGCCCGCGCGGAGGGCCGCGCGCATGTCGTACTGCACCTCCCACTCGGTGCTCGTGCCGTGCAGCTGCACGGCGATGCGCGCACCCGAGACACCCTCATTGAGTAGATGTTCGGCGACTTCCACTGCGGACTCGCCCGCCGGGGACCATTCTTCGCGCAAGCCCGCGGCTCGGATGGCGCCGGTGGTCTTGGGCCCCCGGGTCAGGATCCTGCTCCGTTGCAGCGCCCGCAACAGCCGGGTGCCCAGACCCCAACTCTCGGCGGCATCCATCCACCCGCGGAAACCGATCCCCGTTGTGGCCACCACGACATCCGGCGGTCGTTGCACCACCTCGTGGGTCGCGCGCAGCAGCTCTCCGTCGTCGGCCAGCGGAATGATCTGGATGGCCGGCGCGTGCACGATCGCGGCGCCCTTGCGTTCCAGGAGTGCCCCGAAGTCGTCGGCCCGGCGCGCGGCGGTGACTCCTACGGTGAAGCCGGACAACGGTGCCACAATTGTCCCCGTCTCCCGCGCCTGCGTGGGGCTCAGGTCCACCGCGCCCGGACCGGACCGATCTGCACCATCGCCTGTTGCGTCCCAGTGTCCACGATGCGCGCGTCGTACACCGTCACCCCCAGCCCGTCCCGGTCGAGGCACTGCCCGGTGCGCAGGGAAAACACCTGCTTGAGCAGCGGCGACGCCACCGTGGGCTCGCCCAGTCGGTCGCCGACGATGCCGCGAGAGAGCACGGCCGCACCGTTGAACGGGTCGATGTTGCACAACGCGTGCACGCTGCCGTCGGGCAGCAAGAACACCGCCGCCTGCGTGCCGTTGGGCATCAGCACAGCCGCGCCACGTCCGGGGATCAGCGTGCTCGCCGGGCAGGCATCGATCCAGTTCGATCGAGTGTCCAGAAGGGTCATTGCACAGTCTCCAATGTGGTCGATGCAGCGGGCATTCCGAGCATCACGGGAACTTTGCGTCCCCGCGCTTCACCGAAGTTGATGGTCGGGTCGGGCACGGCGGGCGCGTTGACGAAGGACACGAACCGCGACAGCTTGTCCGGGTCACCCAGCACACCCGCCCACTCGTCGGAGTAACTCTCGACGTGGGCAGCCATCGAGGCCTCCAGGTCTGCGGCGATGCCGAGACTGTCCTCGCACACCACCTGCCGCAGGTACGCCACACCGCTCAGCCCCTCCTGGCCCAGCGACTGCACCCACGGCGCGGTGCGCTGCAGGCGATCGGCCGTCCGGACGTAGAACATCAGGAAGCGGTCGATGTAGCGGATCAGCGTGTCGTCGTCCAGGTCTTGGGCCAGCAGCTCGGCGTGCCGAGGGGTGAAGCCGCCGTTGCCACCGACGTAGAGGTTCCACCCGGACTCGGTGGCGATCACGCCGACGTCCTTGCTCTTGGCCTCGGCGCACTCCCTGGCGCAGCCGGACACGCCGAGCTTGATCTTGTGCGGTGCCCGCAGCCCCCGATAGCGGTTCTCCAGGTCAACAGCCATGGCCACCGAGTCCTGCACCCCGTAGCGGCACCAGCTGGAGCCGACGCAGGACTTCACCGTGCGCAGCGACTTCCCGTAGGCCTGCCCGGATTCCATCCCGGCGTCGAGCAGTCGTTGCCAGATGGCGGGGAGCTGCTCCACCCGGGCCCCGAACATGTCGATCCGTTGACCTCCGGTGATCTTGGTGTACAGCCCGAAGTCGCGGGCCACCTCGCCGATGACAATCAGCTTCTCCGGGGTGATCTCACCGCCGGGCACCCGCGGGACGACCGAGTAGGTGCCGTTGCGCTG
>JALYVL010000108.1 GCA_030853285.1 Actinomycetota bacterium
GTGCTGTGTGGATCGGAAAATCGGTGGTCAAAGTTCGGGCGAACTCGTCCAGCACGCCGGCCAACTCCTCCTGGCGCCGCATGAGTTACCAGCCGATGTGCGGAAGGCGCCTATCCGGGCGCTTTCGGAACAACCACATCGTGCAATGTTTGCGATACTGCACAATTGCCTGACGGTGCCTTGATCTCCGTGGGTGACGGGCTATCAGTAGTGGCCATCATCGACGTCCTCAGTCACTGCCAAGGTGCGCACTTCGGGCAATTGCCGCAGCGCCGAGCGACGTGTGCACATGCAGCTTGTGCAAAATGTGTTGAGCATGCGTCCGCACCGTGTTGGGCGACACGTGCAGCATCTGCGCAATCGCATCCCGGCTCATTCCGGCCATCATGCCCTTGAGTACTTCGCACTCACGCGGGCTGAGGGTGCTGATGAGGCGGCGGCTCCGCTCACTCTCCGTGTCGATGCCCCGAAGCAAGCGCAGCAGGTCGGTGAGCAGGCGCGGCGGAACGCGCGTCTCCCCGGCATGAACTCCGACGATGACGCGTACGAGCTCCGCGATGCCCACCTCCTTGGGCACCCAACCCATCACGCCACGCCGGACCGCCTCGAAGACGACGTCGGGATCTTCGAGCGCGGTGACCACGACGAACCGCACCGCGTTGTCACCGCGCTCCTCGACCAGGCGCAGACCGTTGTCGCCGGCGATGTCGAGGTCGAGCAGGACGACGTCAACCCGATTCTGGTCGAGCATGCGGCGAGCCGACTCCAGGCTGGTCGCGGTGGCCACCACGCTCAGCATCGGCTCGGCGTCGAGCAAGGCCGCCAATGCCTCAGCGAAAACCGGATGGTCGTCGACGATCGCGACCCGGATGATCTTCACACTGTGCAGTGTCGGCGCGCAAAGTGAAGATCGGTTCCGCCAGTTGGCGCAGAACCCTTGATCTGAGCGTCTAGACCGCCTCGACCGGCCCATCGCGCTGACGCCTACCCTCGAGATCTGACGCGCGCAAAGCCCGGGTCCTGAAGCAGCCCGCTGTCGGCGACCAGCGCCGCAGCCTCCAGCCGGGAGCTCGCGCCGAGCTTGGAGAGCAGGCCCTGAACATGGGTACGTGTCGTGCTGCGCGAGATGTTCAGCCGCGAAGCGATCTCGTCCGTTGATCGCCCAGCCACGAGCTCGATTAACACCTCCCGCTCGCGCGGAGCGAGAAATGCGGCCAGGCGGCGCACATCGTCTGCCTGTCGATCCGGGGATGTGCATCCTGATCTCGACCCGCAGGAAACGACCGCCTCGCCACGGTGCAGACGCTCCAACGAGTGCAAGATGGTCCGCGCGTTCTGACCCTTGTCCAGGTATGCGCGGGCGCCGTGGTGGATGGCGTTCGCCGCGGAGCGGGGGTCCGAGCTGCCGCTGAGGAACACAACGGCGATGCCTGGCGCGCGCTGCCTTATCTGGGCGAGCGCCTCGATGCCGTTCGACACCGGGAACCCCATGTCGAACACCGCAAGATCCGGCTGGTGCTCGCACACGGCCCCGACCCCGCCGGATACCGTGTCGGCCACCGCGGCCACGGTATGCCCGGAGGCGGCGAGCACGGCGGCGAATGCCTCGGCGAAGAGGCGGTGGTCATCACACAAAACGGTCTTCACGCGCCCGTGTCCGTTCGATGCGGTCTGCGCGGCAAGGTCAACGCGACGTGGCCACCGCCGAGCGGGCTGGCCTGGAGGGCCAGTCGCCCGCCACAGGTGCTCGCCACGAACGCCGTCATGGACAGACCAAGGCCGGTCCCGCCCGGCGCCTCGCCGAACCCTGGGCCGTTGTCCTCGACGATGATCACGACGTCTCTACTCCGGGAGCGCACCGTCAGGCACACCTCGCCCTCGGGTCCGGCAGCCCGGACGGCATTGTCCACGAGGTTGGCGATGGCCCGTCCGACGAGGATGCGGTCGACACTGACCCGCGCGGACCGACCGGCGATGACCGAGATCGACGTCCTGATGCCCGAGGCTGCAGCCATCGCGGCGACCTGCCTGATGACGGAGACGACGTTGACTTCCTCGGGCTGCGCGGGCGCCCCTTGGTGGACAAGCTCGTGCACCATGTCGGAGATCCAGGTCGCTTGTCCGGTGATCTCGTCCAGGTAGTGCCGCACCCGCGGGGGGACACCAGGTTCCATCGACGCGGCCGCAGCGAGCATGAGAATCGTGGCAACCGGCTGGCGCAGGTCGTGGCACGCCCGCGAGATGGTGCCCCGCGTCGGCATTGACCCCGCATGTCCGGGGCCCGAACCGGCACCGGGCTCCCTCCGTACGAGCTCGAGCTCGATGGGAATCTGCTCGCGCCGCACGCCAGGGGGTTTACTGTGGTGGCCTGCTTCTTGCTGTAAGAGCATTGGAGTCTCCGTAATCCGCACTGCAGGCAATCACGCCTTGGTTCGCCGCGGCCCCGATCGACGATTCTGGTACGTTTTATCTCTTACCGACTTCACCAAACCCTAACCCCCAGCGCCCATCACGCGCCACAACTTTCCGAATCCTTCGGATGGCCACAACGCCATTTTCGAGAGTTGTGGCATATCGTAAATACAACGTCACGCAAAGTGAGGCGAAACTACGCACAGTTGTCCTTTGTCACTCTCCGTGAGGAGAGGGTTGAACTCATTTCAATGCAAGAGCCTTAGCAGGTCATGCTTGGGGCGCGCTGCCAGTACTACATTGAATCATTCGCTGGGCGAATTATACACAAAATCCCTAAATAGTTGTTTGCGCCTTATGCCGCTTGCGGTACTTTATGTCCGATTACTACCAACCGCGGGTGGCGAGGCGATGGTCGACCGGCAGCTGCTCCACGTTGATGCCGACCATGGCCTCGCCCAATCCGCGGGAGACCTTGGCGAGGGTGTCCGGGTCGTCGAAGAAGGTGGTGGCCTTCACGATGGCCTCGGCCCGCTGGGCGGGGTTGCCGGACTTGAAGATCCCCGAGCCGACAAACACACCCTCGGCGCCCAGCTGCATCATCATCGCGGCGTCGGCCGGAGTGGCGATCCCGCCCGCGGTGAACAGGGTCACCGGCAGCTTGCCTGCGGCGGCCACCTCGGCGACCAGCTCGTAGGGGGCCTGCAGCTCCTTGGCGGCGACGTAGAGCTCGTCCTTGCTGAGCGAGGTGAGCCGACGGATCTCTGCGGAGATGGTGCGCATGTGCATGGTGGCGTTGGAGACGTCGCCGGTGCCTGCCTCGCCCTTGGAGCGGATCATCGCCGCTCCCTCGGTCAGCCGCCGCAGCGCTTCGCCCAGGTTGGTGGCCCCGCACACGAACGGCACGGTGAACTGCCACTTGTCGATGTGGTGGGCGTAGTCGGCCGGGGTGAGCACCTCAGACTCGTCCACGTAATCCACGCCGAGGCTCTGCAGGATCTGCGCCTCCACGAAGTGTCCGATCCGGGCCTTGGCCATCACCGGGATGCTGACCGCAGCGACGATGCCGTCGATCATGTCCGGGTCGCTCATCCGGGACACTCCGCCTTGGGCGCGAATGTCGGCGGGCACCCGCTCCAGGGCCATCACCGCCACCGCACCGGCGTCCTCGGCAATCTTGGCCTGCTCGACGGTGACCACGTCCATGATCACGCCGCCCTTGAGCATCTCGGCCATCCCGCGCTTGACCCGGGCGGTCCCGGTGCCTGCGGCGGTGGTGGTGGCTGCGGTGCTGGGCTCGGCGGTGCTCACGGTGAACTCCCGATGTCGTGCTGGGGCGTGGTGCTTGGACATGTCCATCGTAGGGCTTTCCTACGGCAGCTTCCGCCAGTCCTCGTCAGGGCAGGCGGCGGACAGCGGGTTGCGGTGCATCTGAGGCTGCTCGTGCAGCAGTAAAGGCTTCGGACAACAGCGCGCCGAGCCCCGGTGGATACACGCGCTCGCCCGCACCGTCGATGCGCTCGAGCTCGGCGGAGCTGCACCAGCGAAAATCGGTGATGGTGCGCGCCTCGAGCTCGGTGAAGCCGTCCCGCGCGGGGTCGAACCCCTGCACCGTGGCGGTGAAGTAGGTCTCCTCCGCCTCGATCGTGCGTCCGTCGAACTCCAGCACGAAACGACGCCACCACAGCGGTCCGCGCAGTGCGTCCACTTCCAGGTGCAGCCCGGTCTCCTCCGCGAGTTCGCGCACCGCGGCCTCGGGCAAGCTTTCCCCCGGCTCCACGCCGCCGCCCGTAGTGATCCAGTAGAAGCTCCCGGACGGCGCCGCTCCGCGCAGCATCAAGACCCGTCCGCGACTGTCGAAAAGCACCACCCGGGCGGCGGGGCGTCGTGGGGGTCCGGCCGACACTTCACGCTCGACGATCTCGAAGTAGTGCGGATGCGGCGCGGTGCCTCCGAGGTGCAGCCACCGGACAAGCCGTCGGCTGCGCAGGGCGACAGTGTCCCGGACGGCGTCGTTGTGGAACCGGCGCGCGAGCAGGACTCTGGTCTGGGCGTCGGCGAGCTCCCCCGCGAGCTGCGGTGACAAGCGTTCCACGGCGACGTTCTCCAGCGCGGCGGACAGCGCGTTTTCTGCGATCTCACGACGGGGCTTGCTGGTCCGTTCGGCCGCAGCAGCGAGGGTTGCCAACTGCCGGTCAGGGGAAGGCTCCGCCGCGGCGATGGTCCGAGCGACCACCGCGCGCCGGCACAGTGCGGCCTCCAGCGACAACCACGCCGAGTCCAACCGCACATGCAGGCGATCGAGGCGGTGCGCCATTCCGTAGATCCACAGTGCCGCCAGGGCGAGAACGATGACTAACAGAACGACGACGAGCACGACCGTCGCCGTACTCACTGCTGTCTTCCCACGTCGCTGCGCTCGCTCACCTGTCGGCCTCGTGCACGTGCTCCCGGCCCGCGGTCACCGTCTCGTACACCTGCATCACCTGCTGGGCGACCACCAGCCAGTCGTATTCGGCCACCACCCGACGGCCGTGCGCAGCCAGTTGTGCCCGACCCCCAGCGTTGCTCAGCAGCCTGTCCAGCTGGTGCGTCCACGCCGTCACGTCACCCGTGGGCACGAGTTGACCTGCGGCGCCGCCGTCGAGCACGCGCCGAAACGCATCGAGATCACTCGCCGCCACGGCGGTACCGGCGGACATCGCCTCGACCAGGACGATGCCGAAACTCTCGCCGCCGGTGTTGGGGGCGCAATACACTTCGGCGCTACGCAGGACGGACGCCTTCGTTGCGTCACTGACCCGGCCGAGCAGTCGCAGGTGCCTGGCCACCCGCCGCCCAGCGGCCTTGCGCAGCGCATCCTCATCTCCTCCCCCGACCACCAGTACCTGCAGGTCAGGGTGGTGCTGCAGCAGTTGCGGCAGCGCAGCGAGCAGCACCGGCATGCCCTTGCGGGGCTCGTCGTAACGGCCGACGAACGCCAGGGTGCCGCCCGATCGGGGGTACCCCGGTAGCGGCTTCGCTTCGGCGAAGGCACGCACATGCACGCCGTTGGGTATCAGCACCGCATCGGAACCGAGCGACTCCACCTGCCACCGACGCGCCAGGTC
>JALYVL010000109.1:0-2936 GCA_030853285.1 Actinomycetota bacterium
ACCCGCGAGGTTGCGTATGGTTTCCGTTACGGAGTCGCCGCCGAACTTCTCCAGCGTGGCCTGCGCCAGCACCAGCGCCACCATGGCCTCGGCGACGACGCCGGCGGCAGGCACGGCGCACACGTCCGAACGCTGGTTGATCGCGACGGCCTCCTCACCGGTGGCCATGTCCACAGTGGCCAAAGCGCGCGGGACGGTGGAAATCGGCTTCATGGCCGCGCGCACCCGCAGCGGTTCGCCGTTGGTCATGCCGCCCTCAACGCCGCCTGCCCGGTTGGTCGCGCGCAGCACCCCGTCCGGACCGGGGCGCATCTCGTCGTGCGCGGCGCTGCCACGACGGCGGGCGGTGGCGAACCCGTCCCCGATCTCCACCCCCTTGATGGCCTGAATGCCCATCAAGGCCGCGGCAAGCCTGGCGTCGAGCTTGCGTTCACCAGCGACGAACGAGCCCAAGCCGATGGGGAGCCCGTGCACCACGACCTCGACGATGCCGCCCAGGGTGTCCCCTTCGCGCTTGGCCAGATCGACCTCGGCCACCATCGCCGCGGAGGCTTCCGCGTCGAACGCCCGGACCGGGCTGGCGTCGATCGCCCCGAGGTCGTCGGGTCCGGGCACCACATCGGCAGGCGCGTCCACGGAACCCAGGGTGATCACGTGCGAAAGCACGTGCACTGCCAGGGTTTGCCGCAGCAACGCCTTGGCCACCGTGCCCAGGGCGACCCGGGCAGCAGTCTCGCGGGCGCTGGCCCGTTCCAGCACCGGGCGGGCATCGTCGAATCCGTACTTGAGCATGCCCGCGTAGTCGGCGTGGCCGGGCCGGGGCCGGGTCAGCGGGGCATTACGGGCTTGGGCGGCAAGGAGTTCCGCGTCGACCGGGTCGGGAGACATCACCGTTTCCCACTTGGGCCACTCCGTGTTGTTCACCCGGATGGCCACCGGCCCACCCATGGTCAGTCCGTGTCGGACCCCGCCGAGCACGTCCACGGCATCGGCCTCGAACTTCATGCGCGCGCCGCGGCCATAGCCCAGTCTGCGCCTGGCGAGCTCGCCGGCAATCGCGTCGGTGGTGACCTCCACCCCGGCGACCATCCCGTCCAGAACGGCGACGAGGGCGGGTCCGTGGGACTCTCCGGCAGTGATCCAGCGCAGCACGGGCACGATCTTCCCATGCGCGCGCGTGCTCACCGCAGTGCGGCTGCCATCGCCTCCCGCGGTGCTGGCAGTCCGGTGAACAGCTCCACCTGCCGGAATGCTTGGTGCAACAACATGTCCAGCCCGCTCGCGAGCCTGCCGCCGCGCGCCACCACCGCGTCGGCCAGCGGTGTCGGCCACGGGTCGTAGATGACGTCCAGCACCTGGGGAACCCCGGCCACGGCCGTGATGAGTGGCGCCACCGCGCTGGAGGGCACAGTGCTGATCGCGACCGCGGCGTGCCGGCAGACCCGGGCGACGTCGGCAGAGCCGAAGGAAACCATCGTGGTGTGCAATCCGACGGCCTCGGCGCACTCAGCAGTACCCTGCGCGCGGGTCTGGTCGCGGACCACCAGCGAGACGCCTTCTACGCCGGCGGCGGCCAGCGCCACCACCGCGGCCCTCGCCGTGCCGCCCGCCCCGAGCACTACCGCGTCGGCGCCAGCAAGATCTTCGGCGCCCAGCGCACCGAGAACTCCGTCGACGTCAGTACAGTCCGCCAGCCAGCCGTCGCCGCGGCGAACCAAGGTGTTCGCTGCACCGACTGCCTCGGCCCGCGGAGTGCGTACGTCGGCCACCGCCAACGCGGCCGCCTTCGCCGGCATGGTCACCGACAGCCCTACCCATTCCGGGCCGCGCGAGCTGACCATCCCGGGAACCCCGGCGGCGTCGCACTCGAGCCGCTCGTAGCTCCAGTCCGTCAGGCCGAGTGCGGCGTAGGCCGCCAAGTGCAATTGAGGCGACCGGGAATGGGTGATCGGCTTGCCGATCACCGCCGCCCTGTGCGCGTTCATGACCGAGTGCTCATGGCGGTCCTTGACCGCCGGCAATCACGGCGAGGTGCTGCTCGTAGGTGTCGGAGAAGCACGTCGCTCCCTGGGTGCCGCAGGTGACGAAGTAGTGCCAGTTGCCTGCCGCAGGCTGCAACGCGCCCTGAATCGCCGCGTCGCTGGCTGAAGCGATGGGCGTCAGCGGCAGACCGGCGCTGGCATAGGTGTTCCACGGGGTCACCGTCGCCCGGTCCTGCGGGGTGGTGGCAACCGCCTGTACGTCCAGCGGATAGTTCACCGTCGAGTCGAACTCCAGCTTCTGGTCGATGGCCAGTCGGTTCAGGATCACCCTCGCCACCTTCGCGTACTCCCCTGGCTTCACCTCCCGCTCGTTCAGCGAGGCCACGATCAACAGCTGGTACGGCGACAAGCCACCAACGCTCGCCTGGGAAAGCCCGGTGAGCTGCAGTGAGGTCCCCGAACGGGTAATCAGCCGCTTCAAGATGGCGCTGGCCGAGGTTCCGGGTTCGATGTCGTAGCTGCCCGGCCGAATCAGACCCTCCAGGCGGCGTTCCTTCACGGTGGCCGCGGCAGTGACGCCCGCCCTCGCCCACTCCGGGACGCCGAGCGCAGCGGGGTCAGCCGTGGCCGCGACGGCGCTCAGGTCCGCCACCGAAGCGCATTCACGCTTGCCGTCCAGGTCGACGCACGATGCTGCCGAGGTCAAGGACAGGATGCCGGGGGTGATGGTGCCGGTGACGCCTTTGACGTCGTCGAGCTGTCGCCCTTCGGGAATCACCATCTTGCCCACCCGCGACGCTGGGTCGCCCAGCCTGGTTACTGCGTCGGCGGCAGGCAGCTGGGTGCGCATGCGGTAGAAGCCCGGCTGCAAGGAGGACATGCGGTTGTCCTTGCTGGCAGCTTTGGTGAAGGCTGCGATGCTGGCCACGACGTTGTCGTCGACGAGGGTCTTAC
>JALYVL010000109.1:2946-5492 GCA_030853285.1 Actinomycetota bacterium
TGGAGTCGCCGTCGGCCACCTGCACCACCACGTCGGCTACGCCGGTGCCGGTGAAGTCCTTCGCGTCTGACCCGGTGAACTGTCCGATCAACGCACGGCCGCCCAGGTAGACACCGCCGCCGATGGCCAACAACACCACCAGTGCAACAGCGACGCCGAGTCGTCGGCGCCCTGCCCGTCGCGCACGCGCCTGCGAGCCGCGCGGAGCAGCAGCGTCACCGGGCGGCGGGTCGAGCACCGAGTCGCCGGTGGACTCCCCGGGCGGTGGGGCCACGAAGCGTGGTGCGGCCCTTCGGTGACCCCACGCGCCGGTCAGCCATTCCTGCTGGTGGGCACCGTGGGGGCGAGCGTTGCCGGGACGCGCCTCGTCGTCGACACCGGTTCCCGGCGGAGTTGCGTCCAAGTCGTCACTCACCGGCTCTCCCCTCCGTGCTCGCCTCATCGACCGTCAAGTTCCGCGCATCCAGCCAGCCCTGCAGGATCGCCACCGCGGCCAGCTGATCCACCACGGCGCGTCGGCGCCTACCGCGAACTCCCTGCTCGGCCAGCACCCGGCTCGCGGTGACCGTTGTCAGCCGCTCATCGGCCAGCCGCACCGGCACGGGAGCCACGCTGCGCCGCAGCCGCTCAGCGTACTCATGGGCGAGCACTGCGGCCCGCCCATGCTCACCGCGCAAGGTCTGCGGCAACCCCACCACCACTTCCACCGCCTCGTACTCTGCGACGATGGCAACAATGCGACGGAGGTCCGCAGCATCCGAACCGGACTTCGCCACCGCCCGCGGCACCGTCTCGACAGGGGTGGCCAGGATGCCGTCGGGATCGCTGGAGGCCACGCCCACGCGCACGCTGCCGACGTCAACCCCGATGCGCCTGCCCCGGCCGGGATCGTCGGGCCCGGGACGGTCTGGTTGGGCGGACGCGCTCACAGTTGCGTCAGGTGCGTACGCACGGCGGCCAGCGCTGCCGGCACCCCAGCGGGTTCGGTGCCACCACCCTGCGCCATGTCCGGCTTACCGCCGCCGCGCCCCCCTATCGCGGCCGCGAAGCTTGGGACCAGTCCCCCGGCGGTGAGGCCGCGCTCCCTGGCTGCGGCGGTGGTGGCCACGATGAACGCCACCTTGCCTGCAGTGCTGCTGAATAGGGCGACGATCCCCGGCTGCTGTCCGAGCTTGCCGCGGACGTCGCCGGCCAGCGCACGCAGATCTGCACCGCTGACACCGTCGGGTGCCGCGGCGGCGACCAGCAGCATGTCACCGACACGCTCCGCAGAGTCGGCCAACGTGCCTGCCGCGGACAGCACAGCCGCCGCACGGGTCTTTTCCAACTCGCGCTCGGCGACATGCAGACGCTCCAGCAGATCAGCGACCCGCGCGGGCACGTCCTCGTCGGGGACCTTCAATGTGGCCGCCAGCCCCTGCATCAACGCGCGCTCCTTGGCCAGGTAGCGGTAGGCATCGAGGCCGACGTAGGCCTCGATGCGGCGCACACCCGATCCGATGGAGGACTCCCCGAGCAGCGTGACCGGCCCCACCTGCGAGGAGTGCAGCACGTGGGTGCCACCGCACAGCTCCCGCGACCACGGGCCGCCGATCTCCACGACACGCACCTCGGAGTCGTAGGCCTCCCCGAACAGCGCCAACGCCCCGAGCGCCTTGGCCCCGGTCATGTCCGTGTGCAGGACTCGGACAGGAAGGTCGTCGCGCACGGCGCGGTTGGTGACCTCCTCCACCTCGCTGCGGGTCTCCGCCGACAGACCGCCCTGCCACGCGAAGTCCAGGCGGAGGTACCCGGGCTTGTTGTACGAGCCGCTCTGCAAAGCGCTGGGGCCCAGCACCTCCCGCAGTGCGGCGTGCACCAGGTGGGTGCCGGAGTGCCCCTGGCGCGCGCCCGCCCGCCACACCGGGTCCACCTGCGCAAGCACGTGGGCGCCTTCGGTCAGTTCGCCTGCACCCACACGCACCCGGTGCACCCACAGGCGCTTGGCGATCTTCTGGACGTCAAGGACTTCCAGGTGCACGTTGTCACCGGTGATCACCCCGGCGTCGCTTTCCTGCCCACCGGACTCGGCGTAGAGCGGGCTGCGGTCCAGCACCACCGCCACCACGTCGCCCTCGGCCGCCGTGGGAGTACGGCCGCTGTCGTTGAGGATGCCGAGGACCTTCGCCTCGGTCGTGAGCTCGGTGTAGCCGGTGAACTCGGTTGGCCCCGCGTCGAGCAGCTCCCGGTAGACGGAGAGATCGCCATGCGCATGCTTACGGCTGGCGGCGTCGGACTTGGCCCGCTGACGTTGCTCGGCCATCAAGGCGCGAAAACCCGGCTCGTCCACCGCGAGCCCCGCCTCCGACGCCATCTCCAGGGTGAGGTCGATGGGGAAGCCGTAGGTGTCGTGCAGCGCGAAGGCCTGATCGCCACCGATCACGGTGCTGCCGGCCGACTTCACCTGCGCGACAGCGTTGTCGAACAACTTTGACCCTGAGGTCAGGGTCTGCAGAAAGGCGGTCTCCTCACCCACCGCTATCCGCTCGATGCGCTCGGCGTCGGTG
>JALYVL010000001.1:0-11183 GCA_030853285.1 Actinomycetota bacterium
CACCGAAGCGCCGCATGTCGATCTCGTCGTCCATGGCATGCATGATCGAGCCGGCGCCGAGGAACAGTCCGGCCTTGAAGAAGCCGTGAGCCAGCAGGTGGGCGATGGCCAGTGCGTAACCGGCGGGACCGAGACCAACGGCCAGGAACATGTAGCCGATCTGGCTGACCGTGGAGTACGCGAGGACCTTCTTGATGTCGTCGTAGGCGCACCCCGCGATGCACCCGATGAGCACTGTCACCGCCCCGATGATCATGACGACGAGGCGACCGGTCTCGCTCTCGTTGAAGATCGGGTTGGCGCGCGCGATGAGGTACACCCCAGCGGTGACCATGGTCGCGGCGTGGATGAGCGCGGATACCGGTGTGGGGCCTTCCATGGCGTCGGGCAGCCACGCCTGCAGCGGGAACTGGCCCGACTTGCCGCAGGCCCCGAGAAGCAGCAGCAAACAGATGGCGAGCACAGTGCCCGGGCTGGTGCGCGCGAGGTCGGCGATGCCGCCCTGCTCGGCGAACACTCCGGCGAAGGTCACCGTGCCGAGCTTGGTCCACAGCAGGAAGATCCCCAGCGCCAGCCCGACGTCACCCACCCGGTTCATCAGGAACGCCTTCTTGGCCGCCGTCGCCGCCGTGGGACGGTCCTGGTAATAACCGATCAGCAGGTAGGACGCCAGCCCCACGCCTTCCCAGCCCAGATACAGGGTGACGAAGCTGTCGCCGAGAACCAGCACCAGCATCGCGGCGACGAAGAGGTTGAGGTAGGCGAAAAAACGACGCCTGCCGCCGTCGTGGCTCATGTACCCCACGGAGTAGAGGTGGATCAAGAAGCCGACCCCGGTGATCAGCAGTACGAAGGTCAGCGAGAGCGGGTCGATTCGCATGCCGAAGCCGAGGTGGAAATCGCCCACGCTCATCCAGTCGAACAGTGCGACATCATTGACGTCGCGGTGATTGCCCACGTCGGCGAACAGGGCGAGACCGTAGGCGAACGCGGCCAGCACCGTCGCGCACCCAAGCCAGTGACCCCACCGGTCGGTCCGTTTCCCCCCGAGCAGCAGGATGGCCGCGCCCAGCGCGGGAAGCAGTACGAGCAGCCACGCACTGTTTTGCAACGCACCGGTCTGCAGCGCACCGGGTGTTGCGGTGTCACCGGCCGCGAGCAGGCCGAACTCGCCCATGGTCCCTGTCATCTCCTCGAGGCCCCTGTCAGTACTTGAGCAAGTTGGCGTCATCGACCGAGGCCGATCGACGTGAACGGAAAATGGCCATGATGATCGCCAGTCCGACGACCACCTCCGCTGCTGCCACCACCATGACGAAGAACGCCATCAATTGACCCTGCAGGTCGCCGTTGATGCGCGAGAAGGTGACCAACGTCAGGTTCACCGCGTTGAGCATCAGCTCGATGCACATGAACACCACGATGGCGTTGCGGCGCACGAGGACCCCGACCGCCCCGATGGCGAACAACAACGCCGAGAGCAGCAGGTAGTAGGTGGGGGTCACACGCCCTCCTTGGCATCGGCGGTCGGACGGGTGAGCGCTCGGGCACCCACAGCGTCGCTCTCCTCGCGCCGCTGGCGCAGCCGTGCGTCTGCGGTGGCCTCCACCAGCGCGGACAGCGACTCGGGAGCCACCGAACCGTCCGGCAGCAGCGCCGGCGTGGCCACCGAGTCGGCGGTGGCGAACACTCCAGGGCCGGGCAGCGGGGAGATGCGCTTACCCCCCAGCCGGGCGAGCACCCGCTCGCGTTGGCTGGTCTTGGCCTCACGTCCTTTACCGGCGAAGGCCAACACCATGGCCCCCAACGCGGCGGTGATCAGCAGCGCCGAGGTCAGCTCGAAGGGGAACAGGTAGTCGGTGAACAGCAGGGTGCCGATCTGGCCGACGTTGCCGCCCTTGGCGTCGTTGACCTGCTGCAGGCCGGCCGGGCGCACCTGGGTGAACGCGCGGGCGAGCGCGGCCGCCACCAGTACTGCGAAACCCAGACCCAACACGATGCCGGCCAGGCGCTGCCCACGGAGCACCTCCACCACGGAGTCCGAGGAGTCGCGGCCGACGAGCATGAGCACGAACAGGAACAGCATCATGATCGCGCCGGTGTAGACGATTATCTGCACAAACCCGAGGAAGGGCGCCTGCTGCAGCATGTAGAGCACCCCCAGGCTCAGCATGCTCAGCACCAGGAACAACGCCGAGTGCACCGCGTTGCGGGCCAGTACCATGCCCAGCGCCCCGGCGAGCGCCAGCGGCCCGAGAATCCAGAAGGTCACCGCCTCACCGGTACTGACGGTGCCGCCGGCGTGGTCGGTGATGGCCTGCGCCAGCAGCATCGACGTCCCCATCACGCCACGCCCGTTCCCGGTCCGCGGACGGTGGCCTCGCCGTCGGCCGGGGGACGCGCCAGCCGGGGTCCGTCGACGTAGTAGTCCTGCTCGTCCTCACCCAGGCGCATGGGGTGCGGGGGCGCCTCCATGCCTTCGAGCAGCGGCGCCAGCAGATCCTCCTTGGTGTAGATCAGCGACTGCCGGTTGTCGTCGGCGGTCTCGTACACCGCGGTCATGGTCAGGGCACGCGTCGGACACGCCTCGACGCACAGCCCGCAACCGATGCACCGCAGGTAGTTGATCTGGTAGTCCTTGCCGAAGCGCTCACCCGGCGAATACCGGGCGTCTTCGGTGTTGTCGCCGCCCTCCACGAAGATGGCATCCGCCGGGCAGGCCCAAGCGCAGAGCTCGCAGCCGACACACTTCTCCAAGCCGTCGGGGTGCCGGTTGAGCTGATGGCGACCGTGGAAGCCCTTGGCCGGAATCTTCACCTCTTCCGGATACTGCTCCGTCGCCGCCTTGGTGAACATGGTCGCGAACGTGAGGCCGAAGCCCTTGACCGGATCAAGTAGACCCATCACGGCCATCCTTTCTGAGTTCGCGTTTGTCCCGCAGTTTCGTCGTGCTGGTCGAGGTCGTGCTGGTCGAGGTCATGGTGGTCGAGGGCATGATGTTTGCCGAGGTGGTGGTCGAGGCCGCCGTGGTCGCGCCGGACTCGCCACTCGGCAACTGCGCTGTCCCCTGTCGTTCCGGCAGGGCGGGAACCACCAGGTCCAGGGGCGGTACCGGGTAGGAGCCGGCCAGCGGAATGGCTTCCTGCTCCTCGGCCACCCCTCGGTCGGGCACCAGGAAGGCAATCGCCAGCAGCACCACCAGCACCACGCCGCCGATGATCAGCACCTGCGGAGCCGAGATGCCGTTGCTGCGCTGCAGCGCCCGCACCGTCGCCACCGCAACGATCCACAGCAGGCTGAAGGGCACCAAAACCTTCCAGCCCAGGGCCATGAACTGGTCGTAGCGGAAGCGCGGAAGCGCGCCGCGCAACCAGATGAAGAAGAACAGAAACCCCACGGTCTTGATGAGGAACCACAGCAGCGGCCACCAGCCTGTGTTCAGCACGCCGTGATCGATGGCAGACAGCGGGAACGGTGCCCGCCAGCCGCCCAGGAACATGGTTGTGGCCAGCGCGGAGACGGTGACCATGTTGATGTACTCGGAGAGGAAGAACAGCGCGAACTTCAGCGAGGAGTACTCGGTGTGGAACCCGCCGACCAGCTCGCTCTCCGCCTCGGCGAGGTCGAACGGCGCCCGGTTGGTCTCCCCGACCATGGACACGATGTAGACGACGAAGCTGCCGAGTAGCACCAGCACGAACCAGCGACTCTGCTGCGCGTCGACAATGGCTGCGGTGGACAAGGAGCCGGTGTAGAGCACGACGGCGACGATCGCCAACCCCATGGCGATCTCGTAGGAGATGACCTGCGCGGCGGAACGCAACGCCCCGAGCAGGGGGTACGGCGAACCGGAGGACCACCCGGCCAGCACGATGCCGTAGACACCCACCGAGGACGCGGCCAGCACCACCAGGACACCCACCGGCAGGTCGGTGACCTGCAGCAGCGTCTGCTGGCCGAAGATGGAGACCTGCCCACCCAGCGGAATGACGGAGAACGCGACGAAGGCAGGAATGGTCGAGATCACCGGCGCCAAGAAGTAGATCCACTTGTCTGCCAGCACCGGCCGGATGTCTTCCTTGAACGCCAGTTTCAGGCCGTCGGCCAGCGACTGCAGTAGACCGAACTTGCCGGTCCGGTTGGGCCCGTAGCGGTTCTGCATCCGCCCGATCATCCGGCGCTCCCACCAGATCATCAGCAGCGTCATCACCAGCAGCAGGACGAACACACCGAGCACCTTGATGATGACCAGCCAGATGGGGTCGTCGAGCAAGACCTCGGTGCCCGGAGTGACGGAGCCGGAGCCCGCGGCGAGTGTCATGCGACACCTCCTGATGTTGCTGTCGCAACCGGGGCTGCTGAGGTTGCTGCCGCAACGGTGGCTGCTGATGTTGCTGCCGCAACGGTCACCAGGTCACCGTGGGCGGCATCGAGCCCGCAGCCACCCGGCACCCACACCACACCCTCGACCACGTTGCCCAACGCGACCGGCAGCGTGACGGCACCGTGCTCGGTGGCCAGGGCCACGGTCTGCCCCTCGTGCACGCCGAAACGCTCGGCGGTAGCCGGGGACATCCGGGCGAGCGGCGCGCGCCTGGTACCGGCCAAGGCCTGCTCGTTCGCTTGCAGGGCACCGTCGTCGAGCAGCTGACGCCAGGTGGCGAGCACCGCCTGTCCGGCACCCGGACGCTGGGCAACGCCTGCGGTCACCGCGGGCGGGGCGGAGGCGGTCGACACGGTGCCCAGGCGGGCAAGTTCGCCTGCGGCAGCGGCCGGAGTCTGGGTGAACAAGTCGACGTCCATCTCCACGGCCAAGGTGTCCAGCACCCGGCAGTCGGCCAGCGCGTTGCTGCCGTCCACTGTGGTCTCGAAGGAGCGGACGCGGCCCTCCCAGTCGAGGTAGCTGCCGGACTTGTGCACTGCCGGGGCGACGGGCAGCACCACGTCGGCCTGCGCCGTGACCTCGCTGTGCCGCAGCTCCAGGCTGACCACGAATTCCGCGGCGGCCACGGCGCGACGGCCGAGGTCTGGGTCGGGCAGGTCGGCGAGCTCGACCCCGCCGATGAGCAGCCCGGCGAGTGCCCCGGAGGCGGCAGCGTTCAGCATGCCGTTGGTGTCCCGTCCGGCCTCGGCCGGCAGCGCGCCCGTGGGCAGGCGCCAGGCCTGCTCGAGCGCGGATCGAGCGCCAGGGTCAGTGACGGGCCGTCCACCCGGCAGGAGGGTGGGGGCGGCGCCGGCATGCAGCGCGCCGCGTTCCCCGGCTCGCCGCGGTATCCATGCCAGTCGTGCCCCGGTCTGTTCGGCCAGCACACTGCTCGCGGAGAGCAGCCCCGGTACGGCGGCGGCGCGTTCGCCGACCAGGATCACCGCGCCTGGCGCGGAGAGCGCACTCATCACCTCGGTGTCCAGCCGGCTCAGCACCGCGGCCTCGTCTCCGGGGGCGACGGGCAGCAGGTGGCCACCGGTCTTCAGCACGGCGGGGCTGCTCCACGAAGACAGGTGCAAAACCCGGGTGTTGTGGTGCCGCACGGCCTTGCGCAGCCGCAGGAAGACGATGGGCGACTCCTCCTCCGGCTCGAAGGCCACGCACAGCACCGTCGGGGCGGCCTCCAACGCTGCGTAGGTCACGCCGTCGGTAGCCGGCGTACTGCCCACGACCGCGGAGCCTAGGAACGCGAGCTCCTCGGCCGAGTGCTGGCGGGCGCGGAAGTCGATGTCGTTGCTACGCAGCGCGATGCGGGCGAACTTGGCGTAGGCGTAGGCGTCCTCGACGGTGAGCCGGCCACCGGTGAGCGTGCCGACGCCGCCGTTCTCCCGCGCGATCGACAACCCGTCAGCGGCAGCTCGCAGTGCGTCGGTCCAGGAGGCCTCGTGCAGCCGGCCGTCCGCGCCCCGTAACTGCGGGCGGGTGATCCGCTGGTCGTCGGTGAGGTAGCCGAAGGCGAAGCGGCCCTTGTCGCAATTCCACTCCTCGTTCACCTCGGGGTCGGCCCCGGCCAGGCGGCGTTGCACGGTGCCACGGCGCCAGTCGGTGCGCTGGGCGCATCCCGAGGCGCAGTGCTCGCAGATACCGGGAGTGGACATCAGGTCGAACGGGCGGGAACGGAAGCGGTAGGCGGCGCTGGTGAGCGCGCCGACCGGGCAGATCTGGATGGTATTGCCGGAGAAGTAGCTGTGAAACGGCTGGCCGTCGGCTATCCCGATCTGCTGCACCGCGCCGCGCTCCAGCAGGTCGATGAACGGGTCACCGGCGATCTGCTCGGAGAAGCGAGTGCACCGCTGGCAGAGCACGCAGCGCTCGCGGTCCAGGAGCACCTGCGTGGAGATGGCGATCGGCTTGGGGAACGTGCGCTTGGACTCCAGGAACCGCGAATCGGCTCGGCCACTGGACATGGCCTGGTTCTGCAACGGGCACTCGCCGCCCTTGTCGCAGATAGGGCAGTCCAAGGGGTGGTTGATCAGCAGCATCTCCATGATGCCGGCCTGCGCCTTGGTGGCCACCGGGGAGCTGTGCTGGGTACGCACCACCATGCCGTCGGCCACGGTCATGGTGCAGGAGGCCTGCGGCTTCGGCATGGGCCGACCGCCCATCTCCACCTCCACCAGGCACTGCCGGCACGCCCCGGCCGGCTCCAGCAGGGGGTGGTCGCAGAAGCGCGGCACGATGATGCCCAGGCGCTCACAGGTGCGGATGATCAGCTCACCTTTGGGGGCGTCGATCTCCACCCCGTCGATGACCAGCCGAACGTGCCCCTCGGGCACGGGCCGTTCCTCGAGGGCGGGCTTCTCCGGTGCGACGGTCATCGGGCTGCTCCTGCCAGCGCGGGCTCACGCGGCGCTGCCTCGGGTTGGTTCGCGCACAAATCGAGGAACTCCTGCCGGAAGTACTTGATGCCACTGACGATCGGGCTCACCGCCCCGTCTGCGAGCGCACAGAAGCTGCGCCCGAAGATGTTGTCGCAGATGTCGAGCAGCGTGTCGATGTCCTCGATGGTGCCCTCGCCGGCCACCATGCGCTGCAGCACGAGCTCCAACCAGTAGGTGCCCTCACGACACGGGGTGCACTTGCCGCAGCTCTCGTGCTTGTAGAACTCGGTCCACTTCATCACCGCCCACGGGACGCTGACCGTCTCGTTGAACACCTGCACCGCTGTGGTCCCGAGGATGGTGCCTGCCTCTACTGCGCCCTCGAAGTCCAGGGGCACGTCGAGGTGCTCGGCGGTGAGCAGCGGCGTCGACGACCCGCCTGGAGTCCAAAACTTCAGCGGAATCCCGTCCTTCATCCCGCCGGCCAGCTCCAGCAGCTGGCGCAGGGTGGTGCCCATCGGGACCTCGTACTGACCGGGCCGCTCGATGTGGCCGGATAGCGAGAAGATCTTCGGACCCGGCGACTTCTCCCGGCCCATGCTGCGGAACCAGTCGCTGCCCCCGTTGACGATGAACGGAACGGTCGCAATCGTTTCTACGTTGTTGACCACCGTGGGGCTGGCGTACAACCCAGAGGTGGCCGGGAAGGGCGGCTTGAGGCGAGGCTGGCCACGACGGCCCTCCAGCGAGTCCAGCAGCGCCGTCTCCTCGCCGCAGATGTAGGCCCCCGCCCCGGCGTGGATCACAATTTCCAGGTCGAAGCCCGAACCGAGAATGTCCGGGCCCAGGTAGCCGGCCGCGCGGGCCTCGTTCACCGCGTGCTGCAGGCGGCGCATGCAGTGCAGCGCCTCGCCACGGACGTAGATGGCGCAGAAGTGCGCACGGATGGCGTAACAGGTGATGATGGCGCCCTCGATCAGCGAGTGCGGGTCGGCCATCATCAGTGGAATGTCTTTGCAGGTGCCCGGCTCGCCCTCGTCGGCGTTGATCACCAGGTACTTGGGCTTCGCGCCTGGACCGGCTGTTTCTCCGGGTTTGGCCTGGGGAATGAAGCCCCACTTCATGCCGGTGGGAAACCCCGCTCCGCCACGCCCGCGCAGCCCGGAGGCTTTCACGAGGTCGATCAGCTGATCGGGTTGCGCGGCGAGTGCGGTACGCAGCGCCGTGTACCCCTCCAGCTGGCTGTAGGTCTTCAGCGTCCAGGAGCCGGGCGAGGACCACCGCTTGGTGAGCACCGGGGTGATGGGATCAGTCATGACTACTTCTTCTCCGCAACCGGGGGCAGGGAATGGATCTCGGTGGCGTCTGCGGGCATCGCGGGCGCCTGCCAGCCGTTCTCGTTGGCCATCACCACACCACGCAAGGTCTCCGGTGCCGCAGAGGGGTCGTCGGCTCCCGCGTTCTCGTCGAAGAAGCCGGCGAGTTCTCGCTCCGCGTCGCGAAAACTGCTCAACGGAGCGCCCCGGGTGGGTGCCGGGCGCCGTCCGGCGCGCAGCTCACCGATCAGCTCCAGGGCCGAGGCCGGGCTCTGGTTGTCGTAGTACTCATAGTTCACCTGCAGCACCGGGCCGAGGTCGCACGCGGCCAGGCACTCGGCGTGTTCCAAAGTGATCGACCCCGGCTCCCCTGGCGCTCCGGCGGTCTCGTTCTGGGCCAGCGGAGCACCATCCGCACCGAGCTCAGATTGCAGCGCACGGTAGATGTCATCGCCGCCGAGCACGGCGCACAGGGTGTTGGTGCACACGCTGACCAGGTGTTCGCCGCACGGGCGGCGCTTGTACATGGTGTAGAACGTCGCCACGGCACTCACCTCGGCCGGCGTGAGGTTTAATTGCGCGCCGCAGAAGGCGATGCCCTCCTGACTGACGTAGCCCTGCACGCTCTGTACGAGGTGCAGCATGGGCAGCAGCGCCGATCGCGCCTGAGGGTACCGGGCAACAATGGTCTGCGCGCGCTCGTAGGTCTGCTCGTCGAAGACCTCTGCGGACATGACCTCTGCGGACATCTGACTGGTCACCTATCCACACCTCCCATCACCGGGTCGAGCGAGGCCACCGAGGCGATGACGTCGGCCACCAGCCCGCCCTCGCTCATCGCGGGCATGGCCTGCAGGTTCACGAAGCTGGGCTCCCGCACGTGGGCCCGCAGTGGTCGGGTACCACCGTCGGAGACCAGATGCACCCCCAGCTCGCCACGCGGGGACTCGATGGCGCTGTAGACCTGACCCGCTGGCACCTTGAATCCCTCGGTCACCAGCTTGAAGTGATGGATCAGCGACTCCATCGACTGGCCCATGATCTTGCGGACGTGCTCGAGGGAGTTGCCCAGCCCATCGCTGCCCACGGACAGCTGCGCCGGCCAGGCGATCTTCTTGTCCGCCACCATCACTGGGGTGTTCCGTAGGTCGCTCAGGTGCGACACGCACTGCTCGATGATCTTCAGGCTCTCGTGCATTTCCGCGACGCGCAACAGATACCGCGCGAAGCAGTCCGCTTCCGTCGCGGTCGGCACCTCGAACTCGTAGTTCTCGTACCCGCAGTAGGGCTCGATCTTGCGCAGGTCCCAGGCCAGGCCGGCCGAGCGCAGTACCGGGCCGGTGATACCCAGCGCCATGCAGCCGTCCAGGGGCAGGTAGCCGACGCCTTGCAAGCGATTGCGCCAGATGGGTTGGCCGGTGAGCAGTGTGTCGTATTCGGGCAGCCGCTTGCGCATCTCCACGATGAAGTCGGCGACGAGCTTCTCGAATCCGGGAGCAAAGTCCCGCGCCACTCCCCCTGGCCGGATGAAGGCGTGGTTCATCCGCAGCCCGGTGAGCTCCTCCAGCAGATGCAACACCGTTTCCCGCTCCCGGAACCCGAAGGTCATCGCGGTGGACGAGCCCAGCTCCATACCCCCGGTGGCGAGGTAGACCAGGTGCGAGGAGATCCGGTTGAGCTCCATCAGCAGCACGCGCATCGCCTGGGCCCGCGCGGGCGCTTCGATGCCGAGCAGCTTTTCCACCGCGAGGCAGTAGCCCGTCTCGTTGAACAGTGGTCCGAGGTAGTCCATCCGGGTGACGAACGTGACGCCCTGGGTCCAGGTTCGGGCCTCGATGTTCTTCTCGATACCGGTGTGCAGGTAGCCGATCACCGAGCGCAGCTGGGTGACCGTTTCCCCCTCGAGCTCGAGCACCAGCCGCAGTACGCCGTGGGTGGAGGGGTGCTGCGGGCCCATGTTGATGATGATGCGCTCATCGGTCGCCGGGTCATCCGACCGCGCGTCCGCACCGAGTGAGTCGGTAAAGGTGTCCCAGTCGCCGCCGGTGACGGTGTAGATGCGCCCCTCGGTGGTCTGCCGCTCGGCTGCGGGGTTCGGATCCGCTCTGATCGCGCCGGACGCCGGACCCTGGGGCGCGGCTGACTCCGGGTCCGTGAACTTCTGCCCGGCGGCGGGCTCACTGGCAGAACCGGCGTCGGGCGCCGTCCCCTCGGTGGCCAGCCGCGTGGATTCGTCGGGGGTAACGGCATCCCCGGACTGCGGGGTGCTCTCGTCGCTCATGAGTACGCCCTCCGCTGCTCCGGTGGCGGGATCTCCGCACCTTTGTACTCGATCGGGATACCGCCCAACGGGTAGTCCTTGCGCTGGGGATGACCGGCCCAGTCGTCGGGCATCAGAATGCGGGTGAGGCCGGGGTGGCCGTCGAAGACGATGCCGAACATGTCCCAGGCCTCACGCTCCTGCCAGTCCGCAGTGGGGTAAACCGGGACCACACTGGGCACGTGCGGGTAGTCGTTCATTCCGCCCGCACCGGGGACGTCCAGGGCGACCTCCAGGCGGATACGGTGCCGGTAGGTCATGGAGGTGAGGTGGTAGACGACGTGCAGGCGCTGCGGCAGCGGCACATCGCCGTCCGGTCCACTGCCGGCGAAGCCGTAGTCCACCCCGGACACCGAGCTGCACAGCTCGAACCGCAGCGCGCGGTCGTCGCGGAGCACCTGGCACACCTCGCGCACCGTCTCGGTCTGCAGGTAGTAGGTGATCTCGCCGCGGTCGATGACCACCTGGGCGATGGCGTCGTCCACGTCCCGCGCAGCCAGACCGGCCAGCAGGTCATCGGTGACCTGGTCGAACCAGCCGCCGAAGGGTCGTTGGGCGGCAAGCGGTGCGTAGGCAGGCAGTCTGAGTCCGCCGTAACCGGAGGTGTCCCCGGAGCCGCGGATGCCGAAGCTGCCCTCCCGCGCCCGCCCGGCCACGAGTCCACCGCGGTCGTGATACTCCTGTTCCTGACCGCTGCCGAACCCGGCGGAGGAGAATCCGTCCTGCTCCTCGCTCACGAC
>JALYVL010000001.1:11193-18399 GCA_030853285.1 Actinomycetota bacterium
AGCCGGACGTGTCACCGCTGCCGCGGATGCCAAAGCTGCCTTGCCGCGCCCGGCCAGCGACCACTCCACCGCGCGCCTCGTGCTGCTCTTCGTCGCCGACGCCACGCTCGCCCGAGACCAGGGCGCCGCCCTGGGTGTCCCTGGTCGGCTCCGGAACTCCGGACCCCCGCGCACTCACGATGACGTCACCTCTGTGGTGCGGATCGTCTTTCCGTAGCGCACCGAGGACGGCACCATCTCGGTGCGCGCCCCGCTGGCCAGCCGCTGGGCCGTCCGGGCGGCGCCGAGCGGCTCGTCCATGATCTTGGCGTGCAGCTTGAGAATGGCGTCGATCAGCATCTCCGGCCGCGGCGGGCAACCGGGCAGGTAGATGTCCACCGGCACGATGTGGTCCACGCCCTGCACCACGGCGTAGTTGTTGAACATGCCGCCGGAGGACGCGCACACGCCCATGGCGATGACCCACCGCGGCTCGGGCATCTGGTCGTAGATCTGGCGCAGCACCGGAGCCATCTTGTTGGTCACCCGCCCGGCCACGATCATCAGGTCGGCTTGACGCGGCGTCGCGCTGAAGCGCTCCATCCCGAACCGGGCGAGGTCGTAGCGGGAGCCGCCGACCGTCATCATTTCGATCGCGCAGCACGCCAGGCCGAAGGTGGCCGGCCACACCGAGCTCTTGCGTGACCAGTTGACCAGCTTTTCCACGCTGGCCAGCAGAATTCCGTTCGGCAGCTTCTCTTCAAGCCCCATGCGCACTCCAGCCCATCAGTTCCAGTCCAGCCCGCCGCGCCGCCAGACGTAGGCGTAAGCAATGCCCACCGTGGCGATGAACAACACGATCTCCACCAAGCCGAACAGCCCGATGGCGTCCGCGGTGACGGCGAAGGGGTAGAGGAACACCATCTCGATGTCGAACAGGATGAACAGCATCGCGGTGACGTAGTAGGCCACCGGCATCCGTCCCCCGCCGACCACGGGCTGCGGAGACGGTTCGATGCCGCATTCGTAGGCGTCCAGCTTGGCCCGGTTGTACCGGCGGGGGCCCACGTAGGGAGCAACGGCCACCGAGCCCACCGCGAAGGCACCGGCCAGAACTGCCATCACCACGAGGGGGATGTACGGGTCGAGCACCGCGTCCTGCCCCTTTCGCTTGCTTTTGAACCTGATTGCGACCGAACCTGAGGGTCCGCGCATGGTTGAGCCTCTACCGCATGACGCACGCCACAGTACGCAGAGGGAAGGGCCCAACCCGGAGTAGGGGTTGCCTAAGCCGCCGTGCGGCGGCCCCGGCCGCGTCTGCCCGTGCAACAGCGGCGAAGGATACTGGCGGGATGCGTGATCCTGATGCCCTGCCACTGACAACCGACGTGCTCGTCGTGGGTGCGGGCCCTGCCGGATCGGCGGCCGCAGCGTGGGTGGCGCGGGCGGGCCACGATGTGGTGCTCGCCGACGCGGCGCGGTTTCCGCGGGACAAGACCTGCGGTGACGGGCTCACGCCCAGGGCCATCGCCGAGCTGGAGCAGCTCGGCCTCCGCGAGTGGGTGGACGCCCACGGCACCAACCGGGGGCTGCGCGCCGCCGGTTTCGGACAAGAGCTGCTGCTGCCATGGCCGGGCGGCTCGCTGCCCGATCGCGGCAGCGCCGTTCCGCGCACCGAGCTGGACGACCGAATCCGCGCGGTGGCAACGAATTCCGGCGCCACCGGGCTGCAGGGGGCGCGGGCGGTCGACGTCGTGCGCGACAGAAATCGAATCAGTGCGGTCGTGTTTCGTCTTGCTGACGGTTCGCACCACGAGGTGCGGTGTCACCGGCTGGTGGTCGCCGACGGTGCGCGCTCACCCCTGGGACGGGTGCTGGGCCGCACCTGGCACCAGGACACGGCCTACGGCGTGGCCGCGCGCAGCTATGTGCGCTCGGGGCGCAGCGACGACGAGTGGATCTCCTCGCACCTGGAGCTCCGCGGCGCCGAAGGTGAGCTGCTCTCCGGCTACGGCTGGGTGTTCCCGCTGGCCAACGGCGAGGTCAACCTCGGGGTCGGCACGCTGGCCACCGCCAAACGTCCGGCCGGCATCCGCTTGCGCGCACTGGTCGACCTGTACGCACAGGCTCGTCGTGACGACTGGCAGCTGGACGGCGAGGTGCGCCACGTCGCCTCGGCGCTGCTCCCGATGGGCGGCGCGGTCTCGGGCGTGGCCGGCCCCAACTGGGCGCTGATCGGTGACGCCGCGGGCTGCGTCAACCCGCTCAACGGTGAAGGCATCGACTACGGGCTGGAGACCGGACGCCTGGTGGCGGCGCTGCTCGATGAGCAGCGCGACCTCGCCGTGGCGTGGCCCGCGTTGCTGCGTGCGCACTACGGTCAAGCCTTTTCCATCGCTCGGCGACTCGCCGGGCTGCTCACCCTGCCGCACCTGCTTCCTGCCGCCGGACCCGTCGGAATGCGCTCGAAGACGCTGATGACGGTGGCGCTGCGGGTGATGGGCAACTTGGTGACCGAGGAGGACCGCGATCTCACGGCCCGCGCGTGGCGCCTGGCCGGCAGGCTCTCGGTTCGGCTCGACGAGCGTCCACCCTTTCCTGCCGCAGATCTGCGAATGCAGGCGTGAGCGGCGCGACTCATCCGGCAAGCTGGTTGACGACGTGACCGAAGACCCGGGGCAGCCGGGCCGCCACCGGCACCACGCAGCGCGCGAGCCTGGGCTGTTGGCGAACCTGCAGCAACCCGGAGGTGATCACCCGGTAGGGCCGCGACACCCTGCGCCATTCGCGCTCGTAACGCTGGGGATGGCCCGCCGCCAGTGCCTGCACCAGCACCCGCGCCGAGGCGATGGCCACCGCGATGCCCTCACCGGTGATGGCGTCGACGTACCCTGCGGCGTCGCCCACCAGCAGCACCCGCCCGACCACGCGCCTGCGGACGTTCTGACGCAACGGGCCCGCGCCCCGGTCCGCGGACAGCCGGGTCACCCCACGCAAACGCTCGGCCAACGCAGGGAAACCGGCCAGCTGGGCGTCCAGTCCACCGCGCGAGGAGGTGAGCACCGCCACCCCCACGGTGCGGAGTCCCACCGGCGTCACGTACGCCTCCCCCGCAGCCGCCCACGTGACCTCGACGGTGTCGGTCCAGGGAGCCAGCGCGTAGTGCCGCCGAAGGCCCCAGCGCTGCACCCGCGCGGGCCGGGCGACGTCCAGCGCACTGCGTACCGAGGAGTGCAGGCCGTCGGCCCCGACGAGGTAGCGGGCCCGCAGGCCGGCCGCGCGGACGTGGTCGACGTACTGCTCGACCTGGTCGACCGTGCCTTCGTGTACCTCGATGCCTGCCGCCATCACCGCCACCCGCAACGCCCCGTCCAGCGTAGTGCGGCGCACTCCTCGGCCTGGGCCGGAGGTGAAACGGGTGACGGCCGATGCCGTTCCCTGCCGATAGGTGATGCCGCTGAACGGCTGGCCATCCGGATCGACGCCGAGCTCGGCCAACGCCCGCAGTGCCGCAGGCATCAGCCCCTCCCCGCACGCCTTGTCCAGCACCCCTCGGCGGCGTTCCACCACGGCCACCTCGAGCCCGGCGCGCGCGGCATACAACGCGGTGACGAGTCCGGCCGGGCCGCCGCCGACCACGAGGACGTCAAGCACCGACGAGGGCCCGGTCCTCGACCCGAACCCGAACGGTGAGGAGTACGGCGTTGAGCACCGTGAACACCAACGCGGTGATCCACGCGCCGTACACCAAAGGAAGGGCCACTCCCTCGACGACCACGGCGACGTAGTTCGGGTGACGAAAGTACCGATAGGGGCCCCCGCCGACGAGGGCCAGCCCGGGGACGACGATGATCCGGGTATTCCACTGTGGACCCAACGTGCGGATACACCACCACCGCAACGCCTGCGCGCCCAGCACCAGCACGAACATCGGCCACCCCAGCACCGGCTCGAACGGCCGACCCGCCACCAGCACCTCCACGAGGCAGCCGACGAGCAACCCGGTGTGCAGGACCACCATCACCGGGTAGTGGGCGAATCCGTGTTCCTCGCCACCGCGCGCCAGCGCCCAGGCCAGGTGGCGTTTGGCCACCACCAGCTCGACCAGCCGCTCCAGGCCGACCGCCAACACGAGCGCAACGTAGGCACTCACCACTGGATGAGCACCAGCTCGGCGCAAAAGCCGGGGCCCATCGCCATCACCACACCCCAGTCGCCGGTGATCGCCGGGCGCTGGGCCACGGTGTCGCTCAGCACGTGCAGCACCGAGGCGGAGGAGAGGTTCCCGATGCGGGCCAACGACTCCCAGGTGAGCTGCAGGTCGTAATGGTCGAGGCCCAGTACCTCCTGGATCGCCTCGATCACTTTGGGTCCGCCCGGATGACTGACCCAGCGCGCGATATCGGTGACCTTGAGGTCGTGCTCGGCGAGCAGGCCACGAACGTCCTCGCCGAGGTAGAGCTGGACCAGCTCGGGCACCTCCGCACCGAGCACGATCTTCAGCCCGGTGCTCCCGATGTCCCAGCCCATGGCTCGGGCCGTCTCGGGGTACAGGTGCGAGCGGGTATCGACCACGCGCGGACCGTCCACGTGCCGCTCGCTGCCCACCGCCACCACAGCGGCGGCGCCGTCGCCGAATAAACCCGAAGCGATCATGTTCGCGACGGACGGGTCGGCCCGTTGCACGGTCAGCGAACACAGCTCCACCGACACCAGCACCGCCACCTCCTCCGGCGCCCCGCGCAGGTAGTCGTGCAGGCGGGCGATACCCGCGGCCCCGGCGACGCAGCCCAGACCGAACAGCGGCATCCGTTTGACGTCCGGGCGCATGCCGAGGCGGGCGGCAATGCGAGCGTCGAGCGAGGGCACGGCGAGGCCGGTGACCGTGGTCGAGATGAGCAGGTCGACGTCGGCTGGGGTCAGTCCCGCCTCGGCGAGCGCCCCGGTGACCGCCTGCGCGCCGAGTTCGACGGCGGCGGTGAGGAACGCATTGTTGGCGTCGGTGAACCCGTCCAGCCGCGCGTACTGCTCGATGGGCAGGGCGAGGTGCCTGCTGGTGACGGCGGAGTTCTCATGAAAGCGCTGCGCGATTCGCAGTGATCTCCCACCTGAGGGCAGACACAACCTGGCGAACAACTCGGTCAGCTCGGCCTGCTCGTAGCGGTGCGGGGGCAGCACACCGTGCACCGCTGCGATTGTCGTCACCGCCACCACGGTAGATCCGTGGGAGGACCACCGCGACTGCTAATCCGGCTCAGTGCGGAACCGCGTCGTGTCCCTGGCGCCCGTCGCTGCGCCGGTCTTCCTTCATCTCCGCTTCGAAGAGATGCCTGCGTCCAGCTACCAACGCGCCGCGGACGGCTGCTTCGTGGGCACGGAACACCGACCAGTAGTTGTCGTCGAATTCTTCGACCACCTGGAATGTCCACCGCCCCTGCAGCACGTTGCGCCCGACGAGCTCGCGTTCCAGCGCGCCCGCTTGGTCGCCGTGCCCGGCATCCCACAGCTCGCCGACCGCCTGGCCCAGGGTCAAATCGGCCCCGCCCATCAGTTGGTGAAACTCGTACAGGTGCCCCCGAGCCCGCTCCACCGTCTCCAACGCCTCGGACAGCTTCCCGACGGCAGCGACCGTCGCGTCGGAACACCCTGGTGGCCGCGTGTGCCGTTCGTCGGGTTCTTCCTGCCGGTTCATCCGGTGGCCCTTTCGCAGATTGACCTGTCTCACGCGCCGACAGCATGCCTGCCTTCGCGGTTCTGCGCCTGCCGAAATGTTCCACCGAGCGGCGGCTGCCGTGGGCGGCCAGACTGAGACGCCTCTCCGGGCCCCGTCGGGAGGCCCGGTATACGTCTGAAGGAGTCAGCGTGATCAATGTGGAACGCACGTTCTCGGTGGTACCCGCGCCCGAGTTGGTCGTGAACTACCTGAGCGACTTCGCGCGGGCGGAGCAGTGGGACCCGGGCACCGTCTCGTGCACCCGCAGCGATGACGGATCCGTCCGAGTTGGTTCGACCTGGCGCAACGTGTCCAAGTTCAGGGGCAAGGAGACCGAGCTGACCTACGAGCTCACCCGATGGGAGCAGGGCCGGTTGACCTTCGTCGGGAAAAACAAGACCGCGACATCAACCGACGACATCGCCATCGCAGCCGAAGGCAGCGGCTCGACGATCACCTACCGCGCGAACATCGAGTTCCACGGCCTGGCCAAGCTGGCCGGGCCGTTTTTGAAGTCGGAGTTCGACAAGCTCGGTGACCAGACCGTGGCATCCATGACGAGCACGCTGAACAACCTGTGAATCACGGGCCTTCGGCAGCCGGTCCTGAGGCTCCGAGGGTTTCCGCACCGCGCCTGCCGGCAAGGCCACCCGCTCACCATGATGCGTTCGTGACTCGGTTGCTACCGCTTATTTGACCTTGAACTGCGGCCTGAACAAATATTGACTCGATTGAGGTGGCGGCCTACGGTGGGTTCATCGCGCATGGATACCCAGCGCGTCAACCAGTACTGGAGCTGACCATGGCTGACGTACACCGACTTCCCGAGCCGGTCGCCGACGAGTGGGAATGGCAGTTGCGCGGGGCGTGCCGCGGTGTGGACTCATCCCTGTTCTTCAACCCCGATGGCGAACGCGCGTCTGTTCGGATCCAGCGTGAGGCTGTGGCGAAGAAGATGTGCCAGCGTTGCCCGGTGCTGGCGCGGTGCCGTCGGCATGCGCTCGAGGTGCACGAGGCATACGGCGTCTGGGGTGGCATGTCGAAGACCGAGCGCGAGCGGGTGTGGCGCGTGCGTAGCCGTGAGCTCGCTATCCGGGGCAACGATGCCCAATCTGCAGGAGGCCACGTGTCATGAACATTCCCAGAGACAAGATCATCGACGTGCTCCGTGCTCGGGGGCAGGAGCAGCAGGTCGAAGAGGCAACGGCCGAGTTGCCCAAGCAGGTCGACACGAGGGACGATCAGGGCCTGCTTGCGAAGTACCAGGTGACCATCAGAGATCTTGCTCGCCTGTAGGACGTCACCAACCATCAAGAACACAATTCGAGGAGTAACGAGATGTCTGAACGAAACACCGTCCTGCGGGCCATGCACGACCTGGGCGGCGCCGCCTGGTTCGGTGGTTCTCTGATGGGCGCCGTGGGACTGAATGGGGCGGCTTCTGATGTAGCCGATCCCGCCGACCGGGCGCGGGTTGCCGCCGCAGGCTGGGCGCGTTGGGCCCCGGTGAACGC
>JALYVL010000110.1 GCA_030853285.1 Actinomycetota bacterium
GACCGGCCGATACCCGAGCCCGCACCGGTCACGACGGCGGTCTTGCCGGTGAGGTCGCTGGTGTCGATGGACCTGGTATCGACGGACGAGGTGCCGGCACGCTCCCGGACCGCGGTTCTGTTCATGCATGAACCGTATCGCCAAGGTGTTGCGCAACACAAGAGCGCAATGTTACGTTCGGCAGGTCCCCCTAACTGCTGGAGCCCTTCGTGACCACATTCGTCGCACCTGCCGAAACCACCGATATCGATGACAGCGCTGCGATCACCGAACTGCATCGGCTGCACGCCGTCCAGCGAGCGGCCTTTCTGGCCGATCCCTACCCGAGCGCAGACGAGCGCAAGGGGCACCTGATGGCGTTGGCGGGCATGGTGCTCGGACATCGTGACGAGATCCGGGCCGCCATGAGCGCCGACTTCGCGGTGCACCCCGGATTGTTCACCGACCTCGTCGAGGTGCTGGGCGTCGCGGGGCGTGCGGCCTACGCCGCCGAGCAGCTCGAGGCGTGGATGGCCGAGGACGAGCGTCCGGCCGATGCGGCGCTGTTCGGCACCGCGCGCGCCGGCATTCGCTTCCAGCCCAAGGGTGTCGTCGGCAACATCGTCCCGTGGAACTTCCCGTTCGACCTGTCGGTCGGCCCGCTGGTGGAGATGCTCGCCGCAGGCAATCGGGTGATCATCAAGCCTTCGGACTACACCCCCGCCTGCGCGGAGCTGCTCCAGCGGATGATCGACGAAACCTTCGGGGAGGACCGGGTCGCCGTGTCGGTCGGTGGGCTCACGCTGGCCAAAGAGTTCCCGACGCTGCGCTGGGATCACCTGCTTTACACGGGCAGCCCGGCGATCGGGCGGGAGGTCGCGCACGCCGCTGCGGAGAACCTCGTGCCGGTCACCCTGGAGCTGGGCGGCAAATGTCCGGCCATCCTCGCGGCGGACAGCATCGACGCCGAGAGCGTGCGCGGTGTCGTCGGCACCAAGCTCATCAAGAACGGCCAGATGTGCATCTCGGTCGACTACGCGCTGGTCCCCCGGGACCAGGTGGACGCGTTCGTCACGCACGCCAAGAGCTATCTCAACGACGAGCTGCCGGACTACGCATCCTCAGCGGACTGCACCGGCATCATCACCGAGCGGCACCTGGAGCGGATCGTCGCCATGATCGATGAGGCGAAACAAGCGGGCGCGCAGGTGATATCGCTGGGCGGCGAGGGTGACCCGGCCACCCGCAGGCTACCGCTGACGCTCGTGGTGGATCCCCCGAAGAACCTGCGCATCATGCACGAGGAGATCTTCGGGCCGATCCTGCCCGTCATCGGCTACGACGACCTCGACGATGCACTGGCCGAGCTGAATGCCGGTGAGCGTCCCCTCGGCCTGTACGTCTATAGCAAGGACCCGCAGATCGCCGAGGACGTGCTTCGGCGCACGACCTCGGGCGGCGCCTGCGTCAACGTCTGCGCCAGCCAGGGGACGCTGCCGTCGCTGGGCTTCGGGGGTGTCGGTCAGAGCGGCAGCGGTCGGCACCACGGCATCGAGGGCTTCCGCGAGTTCTCCAACCCGCGCGGTGTCTTCGTACGCGGGACCGAGGACCTGATCGATGCCTTCCTGCCGCCGTACGGTCCCGCGGCACAGGCGATCGTGGACAGCGTGCTCGGCGGTGGTGAGGCGCCCGAGGCCGCGGCACCGGGAAGTGTCTGAGCGGCCATGACGGCGGATCTGACCGAGGCGGTGGCGACCCCGCCCGCAGCACGGCCGATTCGCGCCGTGGCACTCGCAGCACGTTGGGTGCGGGACGGTCGGCGGCTGGAGATGCAGGGCCTCGCCAACGAGCTGGGCGTTTCCCGGGTGACGTTGTTCCGGCAGGCGGGCAACCGTGAGGAGCTGCTGAGCAAGGCGCTGTGGGTGCTCACCGAGGCGACGCTGATGACGGCCACCCGGCGCTGGGAGTCCGCACGGCCGACCGGCGCCCTGCACTCCCCGGGCACCGGGAGACATTTCAACGCGATCGTGTCCCGATCGCACGGTCTGCGCCGCTTGCTCGATGGCGAGCCGGCTGTGGCCATCCGGGTGCTCACCGACCCGCGCGGCCGGGTGCAGACCGGGGTCGTGGCCTTTATCGAAGCGCTGCTGCGCCGGGACGTGGCCGAGTGTGGGTTGGTTCCGCTCATCGAGCCCGGCGCCCTCGCCTACGCGCTGGTGCGATTGGGCGAGTCCTTCCTCTACGCGGACGTGCTCGCGGCCCGGCAGCCCGACGTGGCCACCGCCGACCGGTTGCAGCAGGCGCTCGTCGAGGGCATCCGACCCGAATAGCCATGGACACACCGGGGACGCGGTAGCCTCTGATCATGCGTCGTACAAATGATAGGTGGCGCTAATGGTGCGGGCGCCGCTCGTACCGAATCACGTCGCGGAACACACCAGCTGCCTGCTGGTGAAGTTGGGCCAGGTGCTGTTCCGGCTGGCCGAGGACCAGCTGGCCCCCCTCGGCCTGCGGGTCCGGCACTACAGCATCCTGCAGGCATTGGCCGACGACGGTGCAGTGTCCCAGCTCGCGTTGGGCGCCTACCTGCGGATCGATCCGGCGACGATGGTCAGCAGCCTCGACGACCTGGAACACCTCACGCTCGCGGCACGCACCCGCGACCCGCTGGACCGGCGCCGCCATGTCGTGGACGTGACCACGGCGGGGCGCCGCGTCCTCGCCGCGGCGAACGACGCATTGGTGGAGCTGGACACGCAGGTAACGGCCGACATCCCGGCTACGCAGCGATCGGTGTTGCACCAGCTACTGAAGACGCTGTCGGCCGGACCTGTCCTTCCTGCGGCCTTCGACGAGACGCGCGCCAACGGAGCACGGAAACTGCCCAGCGCGGTACGACGGTGAGGCCCGAGCCGAGCGAGCTAGCGGCGCTGCCCGCCCAGGGCAGAGTGTTCACCAGCCATCGGCGGGTTCGCGCCAACGACGCCGACACCCAACGCCGGCTGCGGCTGGACGGAATGGCCCGCTACTTGCAGGACGTTGCCTTCGACGACCTCAACGACGCAGGCTTCGGTCAGGAGCATGCGTTCTGGGTGCTGCGGCGGTGCATCATTCGGGTCATCCGCCCAGCCCACTTCGACGACGAGGTCCGCCTGCGCTCATGGTGCTCGGCACTGTCCGCCCGCTGGTGCAACAAACGGGTCACCATCGATGCCGGCAGCGGGGCCCTGGTGGAGACCGAGGGGTTCTGGATCAATGTCGACGGGTCCACCGGGATGCCCGCCCCGCTGTCCCAGGGGTTCATGAGCATGTTCAGCGTGCCTGCCGTCGACCACAGGCTGCACTGGCGGCGAATGCTGCCGCGCCCACCCCAGGGTGACGAGCCGCTGCGGGGTACACCGTTCCCACTCCGCGCCGCCGACTTCGACTGGCTCTCCCACGTCAACAATGCCGCGTACTGGTACGTCCTGGAGGACTACCTCGAGGACGAGCACCGCGACCTGCTCGACGGCGAGTACGAGGCAGTGCTGGAGTACAACGCACCCATCACCCGCGGCGAGCAGGTCGAGGTACTCACCACAGTCGGTGATGCCGCGCTGCACCTGTGGTTCGTCGTCCAAGGACAGGTCCGCGCCGCTGCCCGCGTCCGCTCCCTGCCCTCGAGTGAAAGGCCCCGATGATCACCACCACCTGGCACGAGCAGGTCGCCGTGCTCGAGCTGAACCGCCCGGAGCGCCGCAACGCCCTCAACGCCGAGCTGTGCACCGCGATCCACACCGGACTCGGCGAGGCCATCGCTGCTGGTGCCCGCGCCATCGTGCTCACCGGGGAGGGAAGCAGCTTCTGCGCCGGAGCCGATCTGAACACCATGGTCGGGGACGACTATCTACCGACCTTGGTCGGCATGCTGCGCGCGGTCCTCGAGGCGCCGTTGCCGGTGATCGCCGCAATCAACGGGCCGGCGCTCGGCGCGGGCACGCAGTTGGCGGCGATGTGTGACTTCCGGGTTGGCGCCCCGACAGCGATCTTCGGCCTACCCACCGCCAAGCTGGGCGCCACCGCCGAGTGGTGGACCATCCGCCGCCTCGCCGTCATCGCGGGCAACAGCGCGGCCCGGCGGATGGTCCTGGCCGGGCAACGACTGGACCACGCACAGGCCATGGCCTGTGGGCTGATCGATCAGGCCGGTGACCTCGACGATGCGCTGACGCTCGCCGCCTCGGTGGCCGAGCTCGCGCCGCTGAGCGTGCGCTACAGCAAGCGCGTGCTCAACGAGACGGTCGAGCCTAGCCTCGGACCAGAGTGGGACACGTGGGCCGAGGCTGCGGTGCGGGAGGCCTGGCTCAGCGCAGATTTCGCCGAGGGCAAACGCGCCGCCGCCGAGAAGCGCAAGCCGGACTTCCACGGGCACTGAGCAGGCAACGGAGTGCCACCGAGTTGGTGCCCTACGGTGTGCGGCTCACCTACGGTCTGCGGCCCACCTGCCGGCTGTTGCCCCGGAACTCGGCGATCACCTTGTCCCCGCATCGCACGGTCACGTCGTAGATGCCGCTGCGCCCCTGCCGTACCCGTTCCGCCGCCTCAGCGACGAGCTCGTCACCGACCGTCGTGGGCGCCAGGAAGGTGATGGCGGCCCCAGCAGCGACGGTGGGTTCGCCGTAGCCGTTGCAGGCCACCGCGGAAGCCGTGTCGGCCAACGTGAACACGTACCCGCCGTGGGTGATGGCATGCCCGTTGACCATGGTGTCCACGACGGTCATGGCCACCGTGGCCGTGCCGGGTGCGGAGTGCAGCAGGTGCATGCCCAGCGCGTTGGAGGCCACGTCGGTGGTGAACATGGCGCGGGCAAATTCCGCCGTATCGGGTTCGTTGTCGTCCATGCGGACCTCTTTCGGTATTCCCGCGATTGGGCTGGTCCATTAGTAACCGACCCTTCGGTCGGTTGGCAAGACCACCGCTGGGCGCGTCCGGCTGATCGATCACCACCTGGGCTGAGAGGATGGCCGCATGGTTGTCTCCAAGACTCGACCCGCGGGCCAGGTCGGCCGTCCCGGCTACGACTTGGACTCACTGCTCGCGGTGGCGGTCACCGTGTTCAACCAGCGCGGTTACGACGGCACCAGCATGGAGCACCTGGCGGCGAAGCTCGGTATCAGCAAGTCCTCGATCTACCACCACGTCCCGAGCAAGGCCGAGCTGCTGAGGCTCTCCGTCGACCGCGCGCTGGACGCCCTGTTTGCGGTCACCGAAGAGCCGGAGACCACCACCGGGCCGGCCATCGACCGGCTGGAACACATGGTGCGCCGCAGTGTCGCCGTGCTGGTGGAACAACTCCCCTACGTCACCCTGCTGCTGCGGATCCGCGGAAACACCGCCGTCGAACGCCGAGCGCTCGCCCGTCGTCGCGAGCTCGACCATTACGTCGGCCAGTTGGTGCTGCAGGCGTCCCAGGAGGGCAGCGTGCGGCCCGACATCGACCCGGCG
>JALYVL010000111.1 GCA_030853285.1 Actinomycetota bacterium
ACTCGCCCGCGGCCTGGCGGCGCACCCGTGGCTCGAGACACTCACCGATTACGAGTACTTCGTCGCGACCGCCACGGGCGAACACTGGCACAGCAGTGGATGGGACGCGCTGCGCGGTAAGTTCATCGGGTGTTCTACTTCATCTTCAAGCATGTGTTTCCCGGTCCGTTCATGCTGTTGATGAGCAGGCCCCGGATCACCGGGCGCGAGCACATCCCCAAAGCCGGCGGCGTGATCATCGCCGGAAACCACCTGGCGGTCGCCGACTCATTCGTGGTGCCCCTGGTGATCCCCCGCAAGGTCGCTTTCCTCGGCAAGGCCGAATACGTGACGGGCACCGGCATCGCCGGGCGGGCCAAGGCCTTCTTCTTCCGCACCATCGGCATGGTCCCCGTGAACCGCGGCGCGGTGAGCGCAGCGTCGGCCGCCGTCGACGTCGTCAGCGAGCACGTGAGCAAAGGCATCGCGTTCGGCATCTACCCCGAGGGCACCCGTTCACCCGACGGACGGCTGTACAAGGGACGCACCGGCGTCGCGAAGGTAGCGCTGGCCACGGGGGCGCCCGTCGTTCCGGTCGCCGTGATCGGGACGGACAAGCTCAACCCCGTGGGAAGCACCATGTGGCGGCCGCATCGCATCGATATCCGCTTCGGCAAACCACTGGAGTTCTCCCGCTACGACGGTCTGGCCGGCGACCGGTGGGCGGAACGGGCCATCGTGGACCAGATCATGTCCGCGATCGCCGAGCTCTCCGAACAGGAATACGTGGACGTCTACGCGTCGTCGGTGAAGGACCAGAACTGATCTTGCCCCTGGCAATCAGCTCGACCACAAGCACCACGGCCACCGTCTCCACCGCCAGCAGAGCCACCAGCACGAACACCTGCACCGCACCAGCCGCGACCGGACTCGCACCGCCGAGCAGCATGCCGACGAACGCCCCCGGCAGGGTCACCAGCCCCACCGTCCTGGTCTGGTCCAACGCAGGCATCAGAGCCTGACCAGCCGCAGGTCGGCACACCTCCAGCGCCGCGTCCCGCACGCTCAGTCCGATCGACAGACCCGCCTCCACCTCGCCGCGGCGCTGCCGCAGCTCGTCGAGTGCCCGCCGACCGGCCAGCGCCGTTGCCGTCATCGCACCACCGATGAGGATGCCGGTAACCGGGATCAGCGCCAGCCCCGTGGTGGGCAGCAGGCCGCCGAGGACCAGTCCGAGCACCACCGGAGTGCTGCCGGCCAGCACCGGCACGGCGGCCCACCACCCCTGACGCCCGGCGGTCATCCGGCGCCCGGCCGTCGCACTGGCCACGGTGGCCATCGCGGCGATGAACAGCACGGTCAGCGGCAACGATCGGACGATGGCCGCGATCACCGCCGACACCACGGCGAGCTGCACCACCGCGCGGACCGCGGCCACCACGATCTGACGCCCGGAGCCGAGCTTGCCGACGACGGCGATCGCCGCCGCCAGCGCCGTCAGCACGGTGACGGTGATGGCGAGTCCGACGCCGACGGTCACCAGGGTGGAGGGCACTCCTCAGCCGTTCGCCGCGCTACTCAGCGGCCCTGCCACCATCTGCAGCGTTGGTGTCGAAGCTCTCGGGAAGCTTGCGCATGTGCCGGTTCATGGAACGGATCAGCAGCACCAGCCCGATGAGCAGCAGCAGCACGATCACCAGCGCGATCGGTCCCGCCTTGCCAAACTCGGCGCCGGTGGAGTTGTGGTTGGGCGTCGGGCTCTGGGTCGGATTTTGGGCAACGAGGATCTGCGTGGCCAGCAGGTTCGCCGAGGCGATCACGCGCGCACCGTCTCCTCGATGCCCGCGAACAGGTCGTCCTCCGGGGTGGTCGTGTCCACCAGCGAACGGGCCAGCTCCCACTCCTCAGTCGGCCACAGCTCGCGCTGTTCGGCAACCGGCATGGCGAAGAAGCGGCCGTTGGGGTCGATCTGGGTGGCGTGCGCCTTCAGTGCGTCGTCCCGCTGTTGGAAGTACGCGCCGCACTCCACCTGCGTCGTCACGCGCTCCATCACATCGCCTCGCTTGGGATCCCACTTCGCCAACCACTCGGCGAACGGCGACTCCACACCCCGCGCGGTCAGTGCGTCGTGGAACAGCTGCAGCCGCTGCCTGCTGAAGCCGTGCGAGTAATAGACCTTCAACGGCTGCCATGGTTCGCCCGCATCCGGGAAACGGTCCGGGTCACCCGCAGCGTCGAAGGCCGCCATGGACACGTCGTGGCAGCGGACGTGGTCGGGGTGCGGGTAGCCGCCGTGCTCGTCATAGGTCGTCAGGACATGCGGACGGAACTCCCGGATCACCGCCACCAGACGCTCGGTTGCCTCCTCTAACGGCACCAGCGCGAAGCACCCCTCCGGCAGCGGCGGCAGCGGATCACCCTCGGGCAGACCGGAGTCGACGAAGCCCAGCCAGCGGTGCTGCACACCGAGAACCTCCGCGGCGCGGGCCATCTCCTCGCGGCGCACCTCGTGGATCCTCTCGTGCACGCCGGGGGTGTCCATGGCGGGGTTGAGGATGTCGCCCCGCTCGCCGCCGGTCAGGGTCACCACCATCACCTCGTGACCCTCGGCCACGTAGCGCGCCGTGGTCGCCGCGCCCTTGCTGGCCTCATCGTCGGGATGGGCGTGCACTGCCATCAGCCGTAGTCCGCTCACCGGCATCCTCACTCGTGTTTCGGGGTGGTCGTAGCCTAGAAGGGTTCCATGATCCCATCCGTTCCATGATCCCACCTGGGCCCGGCGCCCAGCGTCCGCACCGCCTCCAGGAGCCGCCCCGATGACCTCCACGCTCCCCACCGGGCGCTACTCCGCCCGCGAGCGTCCCGCAAGGCCGCGCCGCAGGAACTCCGCGATCGTCCTGGTCCTGGGCCTCATCGTCGGGTTGGTCGTCGCAGTAGTGGCCTACCGCAACCTCGGATCTCCCCCCATCTCCGGGGAGCAGACCGGTTTCTCCGTGGACTCCGACTCCGCCGTCACCGTCCAGTTCACCGTCACGCGCGACGACCCCAGCAAGCCTGCGGTGTGCATCTTGCAGGCCCTGTCCCTGGACGGCTCCGAGAGCGGACGACGCGAGATGTACATCCCACCCAGCGACGGCCCGATCGGCTCGTACAAGGCAACTGTGCACACCTCGCAGCCCCCGGTGGCGGGCAGCGTCTTCGGCTGCAGCTTCACCGTGCCCAGCTACCTCCAGCCTTCCTGAACTTCGCCCAACAATGGGCGTGCACGCGTAGTACCTGCTATTCTCGAGGGATGGCACGGTCCCGCACGGGGCCGTGTTTCGTCGTCTGGAGCGAGCACCCTTTAGCGGGTGACCCGCCCCGCCAGCGAGGGAGTGACAACGATGACCGACGCACAGGTGACCTGGCTGACCCAGGAGTCCCACGATCGGCTCAAGGGTGAGCTCGACCACCTCATTGCCAACCGTCCCGTCATCGCCGAGGAGATCAACGCCCGACGCGAGGAGGGCGACCTCAAGGAGAACGGCGGCTACCATGCCGCGCGGGAGGAGCAGGGACAGCAGGAGCGGCGCATCCGCCAGCTGCAGGAGCTGCTCAACAACGCCAAGGTCGGCGAGGCACCGACGACGTCAGGCGTGGCGTTGCCGGGCTCTGTGGTGAAGGTGTACTACGACGACGACAAGTCCGACGCCGAGACCTTCCTCATCGCCACCCGCGAAGAAGGCCGCCACGGCGACCTCGAGGTCTACTCACCGAGTTCACCCCTGGGCAAGGCGTTGCTGGACGCGAAGATCGGCGAGACCCGTGCGTACACCGTGCCCAACGGCAGCTCGATGAAGGTGACGCTGACCAGCGCCGAGCCCTATCACGCCTGACGGCTCGTGAGTGAAAGTTGGCGGCCTACCGCCAAGTCTCACTCACGAGCGGCGAAGCCTGCACGCTCGAGGGCCGTCAACACCGTCTCGCAGTGCTCGGCCCCCCGCGTCTCCAAGGTGAGCGCCACCTGCACCTGACCCAAAGCGAGCGTGCCGGCCAGCCGGGAATGGGCGACGTCGATGACGTTTGCCCCGGCGGCCCCGACCGTGGCCAGCAGCGCGGCGAGGGAACCCGGATTGTCGGCGACGGTGACCCGCAGCGCCAAGAAGCGGCGCGCGGCGTCCAGACCGTGCTGCACCACGTGGGTGAGCAGCATCGGGTCGACATTACCGCCGGAAAGCACCGCACACACCGGTCCGGCGGCGGCCAGCTCCCGCACGGCGGGATCCTCGTCGAGGAGGGCGGCCACGGCCGCTGCGCCCGCCGGCTCGACCACCAGCTTCGCGCGCTCCAGGCATAGCACCAGCGCGCGGGCCAACGCATCTTCGCTGACCGTCACCACCTGATCCACCAGCGCCGAGACGTGCGCGTAGCTGATGGGCCCCGGTGCACCGACCGCGATCCCATCGGCCATCGTTGACATCTGCGCGAGCCGAACCGGGTGCCCGGCGGCGAGTGATCCCGGCCAGGCGGCAGCCTGCTCGGCCTGCACGGCCACCACCCGCACCTCCGGGCGCAATGCCTTCACGGCTGCCGCGATGCCGGCGACCAATCCCCCGCCACCGGTGTCCACCAGCACCGTGGCCACCTCGGGCAGTTGCTCCACGATTTCGAGTCCCACGGTGCCCTGCCCGGCGATGATGTCGGCGTGTTCGAAGGGGTGGATGAAGACCGCGCCAGTGCGCTCGGCAAACTCGACGGCGGCCTCCAACGCATCCTCCAGCACCGCACCGTGCAGGTGCACCTGCGCGCCGTAGGCACGGGTCGCTGCGAGTTTGGGCAGCGGCGCCCCCGTGGGCATGAACACCGTCGAGCTCGCGCCGAGCAGACTGGCGGCCAGGGCCACCCCCTGGGCGTGGTTCCCGGCGCTGGCCGCCACCACGCCCCGCGCACGTTCGGCCGCGGTCAGTCCGTGGATGCGCGTGTATGCGCCGCGGATCTTGAACGAGCCGGTGCGCTGCAAGTTTTCGCACTTCAGGTGCACCGGCGTGCCCGTGCGGTCGCTGAGCACCCTGGACGCCACCATCGGAGTTACCCGGCTCACTCCGCGCAGCAGCTCGGCAGCAGCACGGATCTCGGGCAGGGTGACGAGATCCATGGCCACGATGATGCCAGTGACTCGGCGATTCACCCGACGGGGGCGCGGCGCCGAAGGTAGCGTGAGTGTTGCCGCAGAACAGGACAGCAGGGAGCGACCGTCATCCGTACGCGTTTTTCCGCCTTTGCACTTGCGTCCAGTGTGGTCGCGAGTGTCGGACTTGTGGGTGCGGCGTTCGTCACGGTTGAGCATGCAGGGTGCGACTCAGCCGGACAGCTGAGCACCGGCGTCGATGGCTCGGTGCACCTCGTCGGCGGTTGTGTCACCGCTGAGGACCTTGTGGTTCCTGGCCGCCCGGCCGAGCCGACGGACCTTCCACTCCCGCCGGCGCCAGGCG
>JALYVL010000112.1 GCA_030853285.1 Actinomycetota bacterium
GCGCCTCGGCACCACCGCCGAGGCCGAGGAGATCACCGATACCGCCGTCACCCAGCCCCTCGTGGTCGCGTTGGCGCTGCTGGCCTACGAGGAACTCGACCACCGCGGACAGGTTCGCCCTGGCACCCTGACGGCCGGGCACTCCGTCGGGGAGCTTGCCGCCGCTGCCATCGCCGGTGTATTCAGCGCTGACGACGCGGTGGCCCTCGCAGCGGTGCGCGGTGCAGCCATGGGCGAGGCGTGCGCGGCGGAGCCGACCGGTATGTCCGCCGTGCTCGGGGGCGACGCGGAGGAGGTTCTCACCCGCCTGCAGGAGCTCGAACTCACCCCGGCCAACCGCAACGCTGCCGGCCAGATAGTCGCCGCCGGTCGCCTCAGCGCACTGGCAGAGCTGGAGAAGGATCCGCCGGCCAAGGCACGGGTACGCACGCTCAGCGTCGCGGGCGCTTTCCACACCTCGTTCATGGCCTCGGCGCAGGACGCAGTCGCTGCCCGGGCTGCCACCATCACGCCGGAGGACCCCATCCGTCCGCTGCTCTCCAACGCCGACGGTACTCGCTTGGACAGTGGCGCCGAGGTGCTCCGCCGCTTGGTGACCCAAGTGACCAACCCGGTGCGCTGGGACCTGTGCATGGCGTCGATGGCTGCGGCGCAAGTGTCCGCACTCGCGGAGCTGCCGCCTGCCGGTGCCCTGGTGGGGATGGCCAAGCGCGAGCTCCGCGGCACGCCCACCCTGGCACTGAAGACCCCGGAAGACCTCGCCGCCCTCGCCGAGCTGGAGCTCGGCCGATGACCGCGACGCTGCGCCTGGCGCCCCCTGCTGTCGGCGCCCGGTTGCTCGGCGTGGGCAGCTACCAGCCGGCGCAGGTGGTGAGCAACCACGACTTGGCCAAGGTCATCGAGACCGACGACGAGTGGATACGCAGCCGCGTCGGCATCGTCAGCCGCCGGGTCGCCGCGGAGGGTGAGCTGTTGGTGGACATGTCCACCGCGGCGGCGGCGGCGGCAATCAAGGACGCCGGTCTGGTCCCCGCCGATATCGACACGGTCATCGTAGCCACCTGCACCATGCCCACCGCCGTGCCCAACGCCGCAGCGACTGTGGCGACCGCGCTGGGCATCAACGGGGTCGGCGCCTTCGATCTCAACGCCGCCTGCGCGGGATTCACCTACGCGCTCGCCGTCGGCTCAGACCTGGTCCGCGCGGGCAGCGCCACCCATGTCGTGGTCGTCGGCGCGGAGAAGTTCAGCGACTGGGTCGATCCGACCGATCGCTCCACCGCCATCATCTTCGCCGACGGCGCAGGCGCGGCCGTGATCGGTCCGGCCAGCGCCGAACAGGGGGCAGGCATCGGCCCGGTGGTGTGGGGCAGCTCCGGCGACATGGCCGAGGTCATCTCCATCGCCGACCGCAACTCGTTCCTGCACCAGGAGGGTCAGACGGTATTCCGTTGGGCCACCACGAAGATCGCGCCGATGGCCCTGGAAGCCGTGGAGCTGGCCGGCCTGCAGCCCGCCGACATCGACGTGTTGATACCGCACCAGGCGAACCTGCGCATACTCGAATCCATCGGCAAGGCCCTGCGCAAGGCCGGCGCCCGCGACGACATGGTGCTGGCCCGCGACATTGTGCACTCCGGAAACACCTCGGCCGCCTCGGTGCCGTTGGCGCTGGACCACCTCCGCGCCGATGGGTCGGTCCAGGCCGGCGACGTCGCGCTGCTGGTCGGCTTCGGTGCCGGTCTGTGTTTCGCCGCCCAGGCGGTGCTGCTGCCATGATGCTGTCCGCCCCCCACACCGGGGACTGTCCACCACAAGAAGGGAACCACCGCCAGTGAGCAACGAAGAAATCACCGCCGGCCTCGCCGAGATCATCGAGGAGGTCGTCGGCATCGAGGCTGCCGACGTCACCCCAGAGAAGTCCTTTGTGGACGACCTGGACATCGACTCGCTGTCGATGGTCGAGATCGCCGTGCAGACCGAGGACAAGTACGGCGTAAAGATCCCCGACGATGAGCTCGCCAACCTCAAGACGGTCGGCGATGCGGTGGACTACATCGCGAAGCACAAGTGACGTCTTCTTCACGCACTCCCGGTGACGGCGCCCCCAGCGGGGTCGTCGTCACCGGGCTCGGTGCCACCACACCCTTGGGCGGCGACGTCGCCTCCACCTGGGCCGCCCTGCTCGAGGGCCGCAGCGGTGTCGCGCCGATGCAGCAGGAATGGGTGAGCCGCTTCGACCTGCCGGTCACCATCGCCGCCCAGCTCGCCGTGGAACCCACCGAGGTGCTCAGCAGGGTCGAGGCCCGTCGCCTCGACCGCTGCCAGCAGCTGGCCGTGGTAGCCGCGCGGGAGGCCTGGGCGCATGCCGGATCTCCAGAAGTGGATCCCGAGCGTCTCGCCGTGATCGTCGGTACCGGCATCGGCGGCGCCAACACACTGCTGGACCAGGACGACCTGCTGGAGCAGAACGGTCTCCGCAAGGTCTCCCCGCTCACCATCCCCATGCTGATGCCCAACGGCCCGGCGGCCGCGGTCGGGCTGGAACGCGGCGCCCGAGCGGGCGTGCATGCTCCCGTCTCCGCCTGCGCCTCCGGTGCTGAAGCGCTGGCTTGGGGCTGGCGGATGATCATGACCGGCGAGGCCGATGTCGTCGTCGCCGGCGGAACCGAGTCGTGCATCGCCGCGATTCCCTTTGCCGGCTTCTCCCAGATGCGTGCCATGAGCACCCGCAACGACGACCCGACGCACGCGTCCCGGCCGTTTGACGTGGCGCGCGACGGGTTCATCCTCGGCGAAGGCGCCGGCATCGTGATCTTGGAGCGGGCTGAGTTCGCTGCGGCCCGCGGGGCCACTGTGCTAGGACGACTGGCGGGAATCGGCACCAGTTCCGACGCGTTCCACATCACTGCGTCCCCGCCCGACGGCGAAGGGCAGGCCAGGGCGATGAGCAAGGCGCTCGCCACCGGGGGTCTGCAGCCCACCGACATCCACCACGTCAACGCACACGCCACTTCCACCCCCGTGGGCGACGTCGCGGAGGCGGCGTCCATCCGCCGTGCGCTCGGCGACCACGTGGCGGTCACCGCGCCCAAGTCCTCCCTCGGACATCTGCTGGGCGCAGCCGGTGCGGTGGAATCCATCGTCGCCGTGCTGTCGATTCGGGAAAGCGTCATCCCACCGACGACCAACCTGGACAACCTCGACCCTGCGATCGACCTCGACATCGTCACCGGCGCACCCCGTACCGGTGCGATCGACGCTGCGATCAACAACTCCTTCGGCTTCGGCGGTCACAACGTCGCTCTCGCCTTTACCAGAGCTTGATACCCCAAGCCTGACCTCGGAACTTGTTTCAGGAGCCCACCATGACTGCTCTCGCCACCCGACCCGTGGTCGACGCCCCGCCAACCGACCCGCGCGATCCGCTGGTTCGACTGGAGAACTTCTTCGACCCCGGCACGGTGACGCTGCTGCGGCCCAGGGACACCTCCGGGGTGCTGGCGGCGTGGGGACGGATCGACGGCGCCAAGACGGTCGCGTTCTGCACCGACGCCACCAAGATGGGCGGTGCGATGGGCTCTGCGGGTTGCCTGCACATCGTGGAGGCGATCGACAAGGCGACCAGGGACCGCTGCCCGGTCGTGGGGCTCTGGCACTCCGGCGGAGCGCGGCTGGCCGAGGGTGTTGAGGCGCTCGACGCAGTCGGGTTGGTGTTCGCCGCGATGGTCCGGGCCTCGGGCAAGGTGCCCCAGATCTCCGTGGTGCTAGGCCCGGCCGCGGGAGGTGCCGCCTACGGTCCCGCCCTCACCGATGTGGTCATCATGTCGCCGGAGGGCAGGGTCTTCGTCACCGGACCCGACGTCGTGCGCAGCGTCACCGGAGAGCAGGTGGACATGGCGGCGCTCGGCGGCCCGGAGGCGCACGGCAAGAAGTCCGGCGTCGTCCACGTGGTGGCCACCGACGAGGCGGACGCCTTGGCGCGGGCGCGGCGGTTCGTCGGCCTGTTCGCCCGGCCGGGCATCTTCGACATGCACAAGGCCGGTGAGCAGACCGACCTTGGCGTGGTCCTTCCCGAGCAGCGCCAGCGCGCGTACGACATCCACCCGCTGCTCACCGAAATGCTCGACACGAGGGACGGAGCCGCTCGTGTGTCAACCTTCGAGGAGATGCAACCCAAGTGGGCACCCAACGTCGTGATCGGCTTGGGCCGCCTCGCGGGCCGCACCGTCGGTGTGGTGGCCAACAACCCGCTGCGCCTTGGTGGCTGCCTCAACTCCGAGAGCGCGGAAAAGGCTTCGCGCTTTGTCCGGATGTGCGACGCCTTCGGGGTCCCGCTCGTGGTGATCGTGGACGTGCCCGGCTACCTGCCCGGGGTCGGGCAGGAGTGGGACGGCGTGGTCCGCCGCGGCGCCAAGCTGCTGCACGCCTTTGCGGAAGCCATCGTGCCCCGGGTGACACTGGTGACGCGGAAGTCCTACGGCGGCGCCTACATCGCGATGAACGCCAAGTGCCTCGGCGCGACGGCGGTGTACGCGTGGCCGGATGCAGAGGTGGCCGTGATGGGCGCGAAGGCCGCCGTGGGGATTCTGCACCGCAGGGCACTCGCCGCCGCCTCCGAGGAGGACCGCGAGGCGCTGCATGTGCGGCTCGCTGCGGAGCACGAGCAGATTGCCGGCGGCGTCAACCGTGCGCTGGCCATCGGTGTGGTGGACGAGGTGATCGACCCCGCCGACACCCGTCGCCGGATCGCGGAGACCTTGGCCTCGGCGCCGGCCGGGCGCGGTGCGCACGGCAACATCCCGCTGTAGGGCCGACTGTTCGCGTGCCTGTGCTGTGCGAATGCCGCGTTCGCCCAAGAAGGTTGTGCGAATGCGGCATCCGCCCAACATGAGGGGTGTCGCTCAGCCGACGCTGCGCCGCAACCAGGTGACTTCGGTGCCCTCACCGCTGCAACGGTAGGGCTCCAACGCATCGTCCCACGCGGCGCCCAGCGCGCTGTCCAGCTCGGCCCCTAGTCGCTCCGAGTCGCGTCCGGCCGCCATCATCGCGCGTAACCGTTGCTCGCCGATCATCACGTCGCCGTTGGCGCTGGTGCTGGCTCGCCACAGCCCCAGCCCTGGCACGTGGCTGAAGCGTTCCCCATCCACGCCGTAGCTCGCTTCCTCGGTGACCTCGAAGCGCAGCATCGGCCAGGAACGCAGCGCACTGGCCAGCTGCGCACCCGTTCCGACCGGGCCCACCCATGAGCAGGTGGCCCTCATCTGGCCTGCCATGGCCGGTTGTTCCGACCACTGCAAGCCGGCGCGCGCACTGAGCACACCCGAGAGCGCCCACTCGACGTGCGGGCACACCGCAGCGGGGGACGAGTGGACGTAGACCACGCCCGTCGTTCCCTCGGCACGTTGTTCTGCCATGCCCACCACTTACCTCCG
>JALYVL010000113.1 GCA_030853285.1 Actinomycetota bacterium
CCTCCACCGTGGACAGTGGTTCGGTGGCGGCTGCGGCGATTGCACGGGCGATGGGGTGCTCGGAGGCGTTTTCCAGCGCGGCGGCGAGCCGGAGCAGCTCGGCAGGGTCCACGCCCTGGTCCGGCAGCACTGCCTGCAGACTCATCTGTCCGGTGGTGACGGTGCCCGTCTTGTCCAGCACCACCGTGTCGACGCGGCGGGTGGACTCCAGTACCTCGGGGCCCTTGATGAGGATGCCCAGCTGGGCGCCCCGGCCGGTGCCGACCATCAGCGCGGTGGGTGTGGCCAGGCCGAGGGCGCAGGGGCAGGCGATGATGAGCACGGCCACGGCGGCCGTGAATGCGGCGTCCACCGGCTGACCCAGCGCGAGCCAGGTGATCAGGGTGGCCACCGCCAGCGCGATGACCACGGGCACGAACACCCCGGACACCCGGTCGGCCAGGCGCTGCACCTGGGCCTTGCCGTTCTGCGCGTCGGTGACCATCCGGGCCATCTGCGCGAGCTGGGTGTCCGCCCCGACCAAGGTAGCGCGCACGATGATGCGACCGCCGACGTTCGTGGTGGCCCCGGTGACGGTGGCGCCGGGGCCAACCTCCACCGGCACCGACTCGCCGGTCAGCATGCTGGCGTCCACCGCGGAGGATCCATCGACCACGACGCCGTCGGTGGCGATCTTCTCCCCGGGACGGACCACGAAGTTGTCGTCCACCTGTAGGGCTTCGACGGGGACGCGCTGCTCCACGCCGCCGCGGAGGACGGCAACCTCCTTGGCGCCCATGCTCATCAGCGCCTGGAGGGCGGCGCCTGCACTGCGCTTGGCCCGCGCCTCGAAGTACCGTCCGGCCAGGATGAACACGGTGACCGCCGAGGCCACTTCCAGGTAGATCTCGTCGGCCCCGCCGCCGCGGGAGAGTGCGAAGCTGAACGGCATGCGCATGCCTGCCATCCCGGCGTCGCCGAAGAACAGGGCGTAGAGCGACCAGCCGAAGGCCGCGAGGGTGCCGACACTGATCAGCGTGTCCATGGTGACGGCGCCGTGACGCAGGTTGGTCCAGGTCGCCCGGTGAAACGGTAGCGCGCCCCACACCACGACAGGCGCGGCCAAGGTCAGCGCCAGCCACTGCCAGTTGTCGAATTGCAGCGGGCTGACCATGGACAGGACCAGCACCGGAACGGCCAGCACGGTGGAGATCAGCAGGCGTTGACGCAGCTCGGCGGCGTCATCCCGGGGTGCCTCGTCGGCGGGGTGAGCGGGCAGGGCGGCGGTGTAGCCGGTGGCCTCGACTCGGGCGATGAGGTCGTCGGTGCTGATCTGCTGCGGATAAGTGACGTGCGCCTGCTCGGTGGAGTAGTTGACGCTGGCATGCACACCGTCGAGCTTGTTCAGCTTCTTCTCCACGCGCGCAGCGCACGACGCGCAGGTCATGCCACCGATCTGTAGCGCGACGGTACGCTGCTCGGCCTCGCTCGGCGCGCTCATTTCGGACTGTCCGCCAGCGCGTAGCCGGCTTCGTCCACTGCGATCGCCACCATCTCCTCCTGCAGTGGCGCGTCACTGGTGATGGTGAGCAGTCCGGTGTCCCGGTTGACGTCCACCGCGGTTACCCCGGGGAGCTCACTGACCTCGGTGGCGATGGCGCTCTCGCAGTGCGCGCAGGTCATGCCGGTGACGGTGTAGGTGCTGGTGTGCAACATGGCTGGGGTCTCCTTCTCGAATGGGCTCAGGACCGGACGAGGCGGGCGATGGCGTCGGCGGCTTCGCGAACTTTCGCGTCTGCTTCGGTACCGCCTGCCTTCGCCGCATCGACCATGCACCCGGCCATGTGCTCCTCGAGCAAACCGAGTGCGACCGACTGGAGCGCCTTGGTGACGGCGCTGACCTGAGTGAGGACGTCGATGCAGTACTTGTCCTCGTCGATCATTTTCTGCAGCCCGCGCGTCTGGCCCTCGATCCGGCGCAGCCGCTTGAGGTAGTCGTCTTTGTTGGCCGTGTATCCGTGCATGGCTACTACTGTACCCCCCTATGGTATTAGTGGGCAAGAGCTGCCTTCCTCCGCGACTTGTCGCGAGAACTTCTCGCGACAAGTGCTCGCTGAGCGAGAAATACTGGTGACGAGTGGGCGCGGCGCTGCCGGCGCACGCACACCCGCGACTACCGCCAAGCGAATACCGGCTGCTCCAGGTGCGCGACGCGAACCGTCACGCCGTGCAGCGCGAGCTGGCAGAACTGGTGTATTATGGCCGCGGTCGGCGCGTGCAGCCACCGCCCCAGCAGCGGCAGCGAGATCACGGGCGCGTCGGACTCGGGGATCATCCGCATCCGCGGCTGGACGTCGAAGTCGGCCAGCGCAATGACGTGCACCCCGGCCACTTCTTCCTCCGACACGGTGAACGCCTCCGCCACCTGTCCGCCCCAGACGACGACCGGCGTCATCACGTAGCCCGAACGGGACACGTAGTCGTCCAGCACGCGCAGGACTGCGGAGCGCGGCAGGTTCACCCCGGTCTCCTCGTCGAGCTCTCGCAGTGCGGTCCGTTCGGCCGACTCGCCCGGGTCGCAGCGGCCGCCGGGCAGCGCCCACTGACCGGCATGCGCCCGCAGGCCGCGGGTGCGGCGGGTGATCAACAGTGCGGGCACGCCGTCGGCGGTCAACACCACGCACAGCGCGACCGCCGCCGCTTTCAGCTCTGCTCGTGGAGTGGAGATTCTGGTGAAGCCACCCAGCCGCTCGGCCAGGATGCCGCGAAGCTGGGCAGCGTCACCGATTCTCGCGCACACCCAGCCGGCTGAGCACTGCCGCGTCGATGTCGTCCAGCTCGGTGGCCACGGCGCGGTGGGCCGCCTTGCGCCGGGGGGTGGGCATGCGCTCGGCGGCGTGCACCGCGGTAGCCAGATCGGTGAGGCGACTGCGAGTGGCGTCCCGGAACTGCCCGGCGTCTGCATCGCTCAATTCCTTGAGGGAGTTCTCCAGGCCGGCGATCCGGGCGTTGAGCGCGGCCCCGTGCCCGGTGAAGTCGCCGAGTTGGTGGACGTCGACGCCGATCTTGCGTGCCCGTGCCGCGTCCAGTTGGGTGCGGGCCGCGGTCGCCGCCTTGTACGCCACGGGTGCGAGCACGGGGGTGAGTATCCGCGCGATGGCCAGCACGTTCTTCACCCTCTTGGGCGTGGAGACCTGCTCCAGCGCCTTCTTCCTGGCCTTCTTGTCCGCACGCGAGTCCCCGGCAGGTACCGCCGGAGCCTGCTGCACGACCACTGCGTCGGGTTTGCCCTTCTTTCGGTCCTTGGCCGCCCGGCGGGCCTGCTTCTGTTGGAACTTCTTCTCGGCCTGCGCCTGCGCCTTGAGGGCCTTGGTGTGCGCCTTGCGCAAGGCACGTCGGGTGGTGCGCTTGCGCTTTCTCAACAGCCCCATCAGTGGGTTCCTCCGGTGCATCGGCCAGCACTACCGTCCGACGCAGCCTAGGCGAGCGCTTACTGTTCGTCATCGTGGACCGGCCCCAGCAGCGCGTGCGCCCCGTGCTGCTGGACGCGGCCGACCTGAGCCGCTGCCGCCACCGGGTGTACCTGGACCACACGCAGGCGCGTCCGGAAGGCGAAGTGGACGCCGGGGTGCGCCAGCGCCAGGCGGATGCCGCCGCCCACCGGCAGCGGATTGGTGCGCTCCTCATCCACGAGATGCCCGCCACTGTGCAGATCTCCGCCGCCGTGCCCATCGCGGCCCGGGTCGACCAGACCCTACAGGCCACTGCCGCCGGGGCAGAGCGGATCTGGGGGGCGGTGCTGCCCCTCGACGTGGAAGCCGGCCGCCGTGGCCGCGTGGAGCTGCTGATCCGGCACGGCTCGGGCTACCTGCCGGTGTTGGTGGTCAACCACCGCACCACCGATCCCGGTAGCGGCGGACGCACCAGCGGACTCTTCGCGTGGGACCCCCAGATCGACGCCACTCGCAGCATTCGCTCCGACCCGCGCGACCAGCTCCGCCTTGCTCATCTGACCCGAATGTTGCAGAGGCTCGGTCTTGCCGCCGACGCCCAGCTGGGTGGGGCAATCGGGTTGGACGGCGACTGCATCGTGGTGCACGATCTGGCCGCGCCGAGCTGGCCGGGCGGGCACAGCAGCGTGCAGGAGTACGACCGACGATTCGCTGATCGCCTGGCGGTGGTCACCGGTGAATCGCCGACACAACCGTCGCGGATCGGCGAGTGCCGTAGCTGCCTGTGGTGGTCACGCTGCCACGCCGAGCTGCAGCGCTCTCGCGACGTCAGCCTGGTGGTGCAGGGGGCCCAAGCCACCCTGCTGCGTGCCGCCGGTATATCCACCGTGGACCAACTGGCGGCGGCATCCCAGCTCCCGACGGGCTGGTTCGGTGTGCCCTTCGCCGACGCCGTGGTGCTGGCGAAGGCCTGGCAAGGCGACATCTCCCTGGTCCGGCGCACCGAGCAGGTTCACATCCAGCGCGCGGACGTCGAGGTCGACGTGGACATGGAGAGCTACCTGGAGCACGGCGCTTACCTGTGGGGCACCTTGCTCAGCGCCGACGGCGTCGACCCGGTGTACCGACCGTTCGCGACCTGGGACCCGTTGCCGAGCCTCGACGAGGGGCGCTCGTTCGCCGAGTTCTGGACCTGGCTGATGGCGGTGCGCGCCGACGCGACCGACCAGGGTAAGACCTTCGCGGCCTACTGCTACTCCGAGGCTGCCGAGAATCGCTGGCTGCTGGCTTCGGCCGCTCGCTTTGCCGGGATGGCGGGTGTCCCGACCGAGGTGCAGGTGCGTGAGTTCATCGGCAGTGCGCAGTGGGTGGATGTGTACGCCGCCGTGAATGCGGCGTTCCTCTGCGCCCAGGGTAGGGGGTTGAAGAAGGTGGCCCCCGTTGCCGGATTCGCCTGGCGCGACGCCGACGCCGGTGGTGAGGCCTCGATGGGCTGGTACCGGGCGGCGGTCGGCATGGACAGCCTGCCCGAGGATCCGACACAGCGCCAGCGGCTGCTCGACTACAACGCCGACGACGTATGGGCCACGAAGGTGCTGCGCGAGTGGATGAGCGACCGGGCTGCCGCCGAGGTTCCGCTCGCCGCGGAACTTTGACCTGATCCGTCCTGCACCGCGCTGGGTCGCGCCGCTCAGCCGTCGACCAAGAGACCGCGCACCGGCCCGTTGAGCCGCGCCGAGCGTCTGGATACCGCAGGCAGTGCCATCAGCCGGTGCTGCGCGGGCTCGCCGGCCTCCTGGCGCTTCAGCTCGGCGACACAGAGTGGACGCCAGTGCTGCTCGACCACCGTGTGCGGGTCGCCGGAGATCTCATCGCGGGCGAGTTCCAGGTGCTCCGACCACAGCCGCAACCGGGTGTCCCGCACCAGCTCCGGGTCACAGCTGACCACGTTCATCTCGGTGTCGTTGAACAGGG
>JALYVL010000114.1 GCA_030853285.1 Actinomycetota bacterium
GTCCTTGTCGGAGCGACGAAAGTCGATCAGCCGGTAGGCGCGCTTATGGCCGCCTCCCTTGTGTCGGGTCGTGATGCGGCCGTGAGCGTTGCGGCCACCACGGCCGTGCAACGGACGGACCAGCGACTTCTCCGGCGTCGAGCGCGTGATCTCAGCGAAGTCGGAAACGCTGGAGCCGCGCCGCCCGGGAGTGGTCGGCTTGTACTTGCGGATTGCCATGAGTCTTCTCGTCCTCTATCCCTCGTCAGGTCCAGCCGCCTCAGGCGACCGGACCCCCGAAGATCTCGATGGGCTTGCTGTCGGCGGAGAGGGTGACGATCGCGCGCTTGGTGTCCTTGCGCTTGCCGTAACCAAACTTCGTCCGCTTGCGCTTGCCCTGACGGTTGGCGGTGTTGACATTGCGGACCGTGACGCCGAAAACCTGCTCAACGGCGATCTTGATCTGCGTCTTGTTTGCGTCCGGTGCCACCAGGAATGTGTAGGTGTTCGACTCCAGCAGCCCGTAGGACTTCTCGGAGATCACTGGCGCCAACAGCACGTCACGGGGATCGGCGATCACTTGCTCTCCTCCTCGTTCGCGGGCGCGAGCTCGCTCGAGCGAGCCGAGGCCGTCGCGCTACGACCGCGTTGCGGGCCGGCCACAAACGCGGCGAGCGACGTAGCGGTGAACACGACGTCGTCGCTGACCAGCACGTCGTAAGTGTTGAGTTGGTCCGGCGCAATTCGGTGCACGCCGGGCAGGTTGTGCAGGCTCTTCCAGCCCGCGGTATCCGCCCGGTCCAGCACGACGAGGAAACGTGTGCGCTCGGACAGCGCCGCGAGGAACGCCTTCGCGCGCTTCGTTGACGGCGTCGCATCCGAGACCAGCGCGTCAACGACGTGAATGCGCCCGGATCGCGCCCGGTCGGACAACGCCCCGCGCAGTGCCGCCGCGATCATCTTCTTGGGCGTGCGCTGCGAGTAGTCCCGCGGCGTCGGGCCGTGCACCACACCACCGCCGACAAACTGCGGTGCGCGGGTCGAACCTTGCCGCGCACGACCGGTGCCCTTCTGGCGGTACGGCTTTGCGCCACCACCGGAAACCTCGGCGCGCGTTTTGGCCTTGTGCGTTCCCTGTCGGGCTGCAGCCATCTGCGCCACGACGACCTGATGCATCAGCGGAATGTTCGACTGCACGTCGAACAACCCGGGCGGCAGGTCCACGGTGCCGTCCGTACCGCCGCCGGCAGTGTGGATCTCCAGCGTCAACGACGCGTCATCGGCGACCCCCGTGGGGCCCGCCTTCTCAGTATCGACAGCCATCAGATGGCACCGCCCTTCACGGCAGACTTCACTAGCACCAGGCCGCCCTTACGACCGGGCACTGCGCCCTTGATTAACAGCAGTCCGGCCTCGGCGTCGACGCGGTGCACGGTCAGGTTCTGGGTGGTGACCCGCTCGTTGCCCATGCGACCGGCCATCCGCATGCCCTTGAACACCCGGCCGGGGGTGGACGCGCCACCGATGGATCCCGGCGAACGGTGCACGCGCTTGACCCCGTGGCCCGCGCCCAGACCGTGGAAACCGTGCCGCTTCATCACGCCTGCGGTGCCCTTGCCCTTGCTGGTGCCCACGATGTCCACCACTGCGCCGTCGGCAAAGACGTCCGCGGTGACCTCTTGTCCCACCTCGTACCCGGACACATCGATCATCCGCAGCTCCACCAGGTGGCGTCGCGGCGTCGTTGCGGCCTTGGCGAACTGTCCGGTAACCGGCTTGGTGACGCGGCGTGGGTCGACGGAACCGAAGGCCAGCTGCACCGCGGTGTAGCCGTCGGTCTCCACGGTGCGCACCTGGGTGACCACGCACGGGCCTACCTGCAGGACGGTCACCGGGACCATTCGGTTGTTCTCGTCGAATACCTGGGTCATACCGAGCTTGTTGCCCAGAATGCCCCTCATCTTGTCTGTGTCTGCCATCGGTCCTGTCTCCACCGTCACTGGATGTTGACGTCGACGCTCGCCGGCAGGTCGATACGCATCAGCGCGTCAACCGTCTTCGGCGTCGGGTCGAGGATGTCAATGAGGCGCTTGTGGGTGCGCATCTCAAAGTGCTCGCGCGAGTCCTTGTACTTGTGCGGCGAGCGGATGACGCAGTACACGTTCTTCTCGGTCGGCAACGGCACAGGTCCGACCACGCGCGCACCCGTGCGGGTGACGGTCTCGACGATCTTTCGCGCGGACGCGTCGATCGCCTCGTGGTCGTAGGCCTTGAGCCGGATGCGGATCTTTTGTCCCGCCATATTGGCTTGCCGTTCCTTCTCTCGCAGGAGCTGCGTGCTGGTCGGTGTCCTTGGTCGGTATGTTCCCGTTGCAACACGGTCCGGTACACGAGGTCGGGCGTGTCGCCCACACTCACATAGCGCCCCTGGCGCATGCAGATCCGGCTCCGAAGGGATGTCCCTACCCTGCCTGCCTCCGGTACGTCCCGTCGCCGTAGCTCCGGTAGCCCTTGGAGGCCCGCTCAGATCGAGGCGGGGAGCCGACTTACAGGCTCCCCGCCCCGATGAGCAACCTGATCAGTCTGCCACACCGGGTGCGGCACACCAAATCAGGGTATTCAGCTGCACTAACTACTTGGTGATCTTGGTAACGCGTCCGGCGCCGACGGTCCGTCCACCCTCACGGATGGCAAACCGCAGGCCCTCGTCCATGGCGATCGGCTGAATGAGCGAGACGCTCATTTCGGTGTTGTCGCCGGGCATAACCATCTCGGTCCCTTCCGGCAACGTGACAACCCCGGTCACGTCCGTGGTGCGGAAGTAGAACTGCGGGCGGTAATTGTTGAAAAACGGCGTGTGCCGTCCGCCCTCATCCTTGGAGAGGATGTAGACGTTGCCCTCGAACTCCGTGTGCGGCGTCGTGGTGCCGGGCTTGACGACGACCATGCCGCGCTCGACATCCTCGCGCTTGATGCCACGGACCAGCAGGCCTACGTTGTCCCCGGCCTGGCCGCTGTCCAGGAGTTTGCGGAACATCTCAATGCCGGTGACCGTGGTCTTGGTGGACTTCTCGCGGATGCCCACGAGCTCCACCTCCTCGTTCACCTTGAGCTCGCCCCGCTCGATCCGTCCGGTGACGACCGTACCGCGACCGGTGATCGTGAACACGTCTTCCACTGGCATCAGGAAGGGGCGCTCGGTCTCACGGACAGGTTGTGGCACGAACTCGTCCACGGCGTCCATCAGCTCGACGATCTTCTCCGACCACTCCGCGTCGCCCTCGAGCGCCTTGAGGGCAGAGACGCGCACGATGGGCGCGTTGTCGCCGTCGAACTCCTGGTCGCTGAGCAGCTCGCGAACCTCCATCTCGACGAGCTCGAGGATCTCCTCGTCGTCGACCATGTCGGACTTGTTCAGCGCCACCAAGATGTAGGGAACGCCGACCTGGCGGGCGAGCAGCACGTGCTCACGCGTCTGGGGCATGGGGCCGTCGGTGGCCGCAACCACCAGAATCGCGCCGTCCATCTGCGCGGCACCGGTGATCATGTTCTTGATGTAGTCAGCGTGACCAGGGGCGTCGACGTGCGCGTAGTGCCGCTTCTCCGTCTGGTACTCCACATGGGAGATGTTGATCGTGATACCACGCTGGCGCTCTTCGGGAGCCTTGTCGATCTGATCGAAGGCCGAAGCCTCGTTCAGGGTTGGGAACTTGTCGTGCAACACCTTGGTGATGGCAGCCGTCAGCGTGGTCTTGCCGTGGTCGACGTGACCGATGGTGCCGATGTTGACGTGCGGCTTCGTCCGCTCGAACTTCGCCTTCGCCACTGAATGTCCTCCTGGACTTGCTCGCTGCACCCTGTGGTGCAGCATGTCTGGTTGTCAGGTCTGGTTGTGCTGGTTATGCAGACTATCGTGTGGGGCTTTTCCTACTCACCGGTCGCCTTCGCGATGATCTCCCTGGCCACGTTGGCAGGTACCTCGGCGTAGGAGTCGAAGACCATCGAGTAGTTCGCTCGACCCTGGGTCCGCGACCGCAGGTCGCCGACGTAGCCGAACATCTCCGACAGCGGCACGAGCGCCTTGACGATGCGCGCACCACTACGCTCCTCCATGGCCTGAATCTGGCCGCGGCGGGAGTTCAGGTCGCCGATCACATCGCCCATGTAGTCCTCGGGGGTGATCACCTCAACCGCCATCAGCGGCTCCAGGATGACCGGGCTAGCCATGCGCGCAGCCTCCTTCATCGCCATGGAGCCGGCCACCTTGAACGCCATCTCCGAGGAGTCGACCTCGTGGTAGGCGCCGTCGAGCAAGGTCAGCTTCAGGTTCACCAGCGGATACCCGGCCAGCACGCCGTACTGGAGTGCGTCTTGCGCGCCGGCATCCACCGAGGGGATGTACTCCCTGGGCACGCGCCCACCCGTGACCTTGTTCTCGAAGGTGTAGAGCGCCCCGTCCTCGGCCACGAACGGCTCGAGCTTGATGATCACCTTCGCGAACTGACCCGAACCACCGGTCTGCTTCTTGTGGGTGAAGTCGTGCTTCTCGACCGTCCGGCGGATCGTCTCGCGGTAGGCGACCTGGGGCTTGCCCACGTTCGCCTCCACCTTGAACTCCCGGCGCATGCGGTCCACCAGGATGTCCAGGTGCAACTCGCCCATGCCGCCGATGACGGTCTGTCCGGAGTCCTGGTCGAGGTGGACTTTGAAGGTCGGGTCTTCCTCGGCGAGCTTCTGGATGGCGATGCCCAGCTTTTCCTGGTCACTCTTCGTCTTGGGCTCGATGGCCACCTCGATCACCGGATCGGGGAAGGTCATCGACTCGAGCACCACCTGGTGCTGGGGGTCGCACAAGGTGTCGCCGGTGGTGGTGTCCTTCAACCCGATGACGGCATAGATGTGTCCTGCGCTGGCCGAGGCGACCGGATTCTCTTTGTTGGAGTGCATCTGGAACAACTTGCCCAGGCGCTCCTTCTTGCCCTTGGTCGAGTTGATGACCTGGGCGCCGGAGTCGACCTTTCCCGAGTACACCCGAACATAGGTCAGCTTCCCGAAGAACGGGTGCGTCGCGACCTTGAACGCCAGCGCCGCGAACGGCTCGGTGGCATCGGGGTGACGAACGACTTCCTCGTCCTCGTTGTTGACCGCGTGCCCGATGGTGGCCGCGACGTCCAGCGGCGAAGGCAGGTAGTCGATGACCGCGTCGAGCATGGGCTGCACGCCCTTGTTCTTGAACGCGGAGCCACAGAGCACCGGGTACAGCTCGCTGTTCACCGTCATCTTCCGGATCGCCGCTTTGACTTCGGCGACCGTCAGTCCGTCACCACTGAAGTGCTTCTCCAGCAGCGCCTCGTCGGACTCCGCGATCGTCTCCAGCAGCATCTCCCGGTATTC
>JALYVL010000115.1:0-3781 GCA_030853285.1 Actinomycetota bacterium
GGATGAGCAGCACCGTTTCGGCGTCGAGCAGCGCGATGCACTGGGCGAACGGGGTCGCGACGGTGCGAGCCCGCACCTGTTGGTGATGACGGCGACGCCGATTCCACGCACCGTGGCCATGACCGTATTCGGCGACCTCGCCGTCTCGACCTTGCGTGAGCTACCCCGCGGTCGCTCGCCGATCGTCAGTTCGGTGGTGCCGCCGCTGGAAATGCCCGCGTGGCTGGACCGAGCGTGGGCCCGGGTGCGCGAGGAGGTGGCGGGCGGCAGGCAGGTCTACGTGGTGTGTTCCCGGATCGGGGACGAATCGGGTGGCGCGAAGGAGGTGCCCGATACCGTCGCGGTGTTGGAGCTCGCCCCTGCGCTGGCCACCGGACCGCTGAGCGGTCTACGGGTCGAGGTGCTGCACGGGCGCCTGCCGGGGGAGGAGAAGGACGCCGTCATGCAGTCGTTCGCGGCCGGAGAGATCGACGTGTTGGTGGCCACGACGGTGATCGAGGTCGGCGTGGACGTAGCCAACGCCACGACCATGGTCGTGATGGACGCCGAACGGTTCGGGGTGAGCCAACTGCACCAGTTGCGAGGCCGAGTGGGCCGCGGTGGGCATGCAGGCTTGTGCCTGTTGATCACCAGTGCCGCAAAGGGATCACGCGCCAGGGAGCGGATCGACGCCGTCGCCGCCACCGTGGACGGCTTTGAACTCGCCCAGCTCGACCTGGAGCAACGGCGAGAGGGGGACGTGCTCGGGGTTGCCCAGTCGGGCAGGCGTTCGTCGCTGCGAATGCTGTCGCTGCTGCGGGACGGGGACGTCATCGCCGCAGCACGGATCCAGGCCCAGTCCATTGTGGAACGCGACCCGAGTTTGGCGCTGCATCCGGGCCTGGCGCAGCTGGTGGTGTCTGCGCTCGACGGGGAACGCGTCGAATACCTGGCCAAGGCCTAGCAATGACACCCAACCGGAGCGAGACCTCACAACCATGACCACTTGGCGGCAGTTCACCGAAGGTGCGCCGCGGATCGCCGCTATTTTCGCCCGTCGCCACGTCGCCGCCGGCAGCCTCTGCATGCTGGCCACCCTCCGCTCGGACGGATCTCCGCGGATCAGTCCGATGGAGCCGAGAGTCTTCGAAGACCAGTTATGGCTCGTCGGCATGCCGGACACCACCAAATTTCGGGATCTGGAACGCGACCCGCGTTTCTGTCTGCATACCGCGACCATCGACACCGAGGTCAAGGACGGCGACGCCAAGCTGTGGGGTGTGGTCAACGACGTCCAGGACAAGTCGCTGCATCAGCGGTTCGTCGAAGCACTGTTCGCGGAAACCGGGTTCGACCTGCGAGGACAGGAGTTCGACCACTTCTACGCCGCCGACCTGAGCGGCGCGTCGGCGGTGGAGGTGCGCAGCGGCCACATGGACGTCACCGTCTGGAATCCAGGCGCGGCGGAGCGAGTGGTGCGCAAGCACTGACCACACAGGCGCTGCCGGGCGAAAGCGTGTCAGGCCTCGACGCGCGACGTTGTCGACGTCGTGCGGATCCACCACAGGCCCCAGATGGGCAGCACCACCGGCACGAAGCCGTACCCGATGCCGAACAGCGACCACACCGTGGCGTCGGGAAATGACGACGGAAGCAGGGCGCTCACAGTGCCGACCGTGAGCACGCCGACCAGTTCGACGCTGCAGGACGCAAAAGCGATGCGCCGAGAGGTGCGACTGGCCCGCGCCAAGCAGACGGTGGCCAGGATGTAGACCACGGCCGCGAACGCCGATAGCACGTACGCCAGCGGTGCCTTGTGGAATTGGGTACCGATCTGCACTACAGAACGGGCGGTTGCCGACAACGCAAACACGGCATAGACCGCGATCAACAGCCGGCCGGGACCGCTGCGGGTGGTCTTGGCCAGGGCCGACGCCTCAGACACCGTAGCCACCCCAGATCTGGTTCATCCGCACGATCAGCACAGGGAGCAGCAGGCACGCGACCAAGAGAACTCCGACCCCCCAACGGCTGCGCTCGGCCAGTGACCACCACGCGGCGGCGGGCAGGATGAGCAGCGAGCCGAGCAGGTACCCGACGAAGGTCACCGTGGAGATGTGCCGGTGCGGTCCGATCACCTTGCTGATCCCGAGCACCGCCTGCGTGAGCATCACCAGTTCCAGGACGGCCAGCGCCCCGAGCAGCAGCTTGTGGCCCTTGGGGCCGCTGAGCGTCAGCATCACCAGGCACCAGGCCGCGCCGGTGAGGCCGCCGATGACGATGACTGCGGAAAGAGCCGGCGTCACGCGGCGGGATTCCTCATGGCCTCAGTATCGGCTATCGGGACTACTGGGGCACCAGTGCCTCGGGCAGCGTGGCCGCAATGGGCGCCGTCGCCCCAGGAATACGTAGCTGTTGCAGGTTGTCCACCGCGGGATGCTGCGCGCCGGCCGGGCCCTCGGCGTAGGCGTCGAGCAGGCGTGTGGTGATCGCGCTGATCGCGTGCAGCACGGACCCGCCGTCGGCGCTCGCCTTGGGACACTGCGCATCGACCCCACAGATCCAGTGCTGGGTCCCCGCGGAGAACACACCCGCCCCACTCGGTGCGCTGTAGTAGGTGACGTCTGCGAAGCCGGAAGCACCGTTGCAGGTGAGCGGCGAGTGGAACAGCGCCTCGAGCGGACGTGGCGTCGGCACCGTCAGATGAACTTCGGCGTACTCGTTGCCGACCATGCCGGGCAGCCTCTGACCATCGGTGAGGATTCCCTTGAGTAGCCAGCTGCTCGCGTCGGCCGCCACGAGGTCGGCGGTTACCGGGTTGCACTTGTAGAAGTTTCCCAGCAGTGCGCTCTCGGGCCGAGGGTTGGGCGGCGAGCGCCACTCCTGCGTCGCGTCCAAGGGGGTGGTTTTGCTGACCGGGTCGTCGACGAAGGACTTGTAGTCGATCTCCAGGCGGTCGGGCCCGAGCGCCGAAGGACCGAAGCGGATGTGTCGGTAGGCCTCGTTGCCGCCGAGAAAAGCGAGGTTGACTCCGGCGTCCCTGGCCCGGGTCGTGTTGTTGCGCATGGCTGCCGACCAGTACTCGTCGTGGCCGAGGGTGATCACCGCCCGCGCACCGTCGAGCAGGTGCGGGTCGGCATGCAGGTCGACGTCTGTGGCGTACCCGAGCTGGTGACCGGAGCGCTCCGCGAACGCCACGAACGGCAGCTCGAAGTAGAGGAAGTCCCCCGCGCCCTGCATCGTGTCGGCCTGGTAGGGGCGGTCGAAGCTCACCGCCCGCGAGCGCAGCGCCTTCTTCCCGCCGGGGCTGTCGTAGAGGCTGTAACCGCCCCACCGGTTGTAGGCCTGCCAGGTGGTGACGGCGTTGACCAGCACGATCCGCCCGGCATTCGACGGTGTACGCAGCGTCAGCGGCACAAACTGCTGCGCCCCGCTGTCGGCGTCCAGGCGGAACAGGTAGTCCCCAGGCTCCCACCCGGCGGTGGGCACCGTCAGCGACGGTCGCCAGGGCGCCACCACGGTGCTCGTCGGAGCCTGCACCACCGCAGGGGCCTGCTTGACGCCCTTCTGTGACTCCGACCGCCAGCGTTGTTCGGGCGTCGCGCCGACCCGGAACGCGGTCACCGAGTAGTTCTGTGCGGAGGTCGAGACAAACAGCTGCACCGCTTCACCAGGCGTGACCGATGTGTGGTCGGCGAATCCCTCGATCTCGCCGGGCTTGCCCGGGTGGCTGATCTGCCAGTCCGCCGGCGCCGGCGCTGGCGCTGGCGCTGGCGCTGGCGCCGTAAGAGTCGTGGTCGGG
>JALYVL010000115.1:3791-5366 GCA_030853285.1 Actinomycetota bacterium
CCGTACAAGATGCGGCCAACATCAGCAGGACAAACCCCAAGAGCATCGGGGTGAACGGTCTTTTCGGCGTCGCCACCAGCGGAGCATGGCAGAGCGGTCGTGCGCCCGTCTCGGCTCGTGCCGTTCGGCGGTCGCCCGGTAGCGTTCGACCTCACATCACCTGAGAGGCGATCGCCGATGTTTGAGAAGGTCCTCGTCGCCAACCGCGGCGAAATCGCCATCCGCGCTTTCCGCGCCGCTTACGAGCTCGGGGTGGCGACCGTGGCGGTCTTCCCCTATGAAGACCGCAACTCGGTGCACCGCCTCAAGGCCGACGAGAGCTACCAGATCGGCGAGGAAGGTCACCCTGTCCGCGCCTACCTCTCGGTACCGGAAATCATCTTCACCGCACAGCAGTGTGGAGCCGACGCGGTCTACCCCGGGTACGGGTTTCTGTCGGAGAATCCCGATCTGGCCGCGGCGTGCGAGGACGCCGGGATCACCTTCGTGGGTCCCTCCGCGCAGGTGCTGGAGCTCACCGGGCACAAGTCACGCGCCATCGCTGCCGCGCGCGAGGCCGGCCTGCCGGTACTGAGCTCCTCGGAGCCGTCGCAGGACGTCGATAACCTGCTCACGGCCGCGGAGGGCATGACCTTTCCGGTGTTCGTCAAGGCCGTGGCCGGCGGTGGTGGCCGTGGCATGCGCCGCGTCGCCGAGCACGCCGAGCTTCGCGAGAACATCGACGCCGCGATGCGGGAGGCCGAGTCCGCGTTCGGTGATCCGACCGTGTTCATCGAGCAGGCCGTCGTCGACCCGCGCCACATCGAGGTCCAGATCTTGGCCGATGGCCAGGGCAACGTCGTGCACCTGTTCGAGCGGGACTGCTCCGTGCAACGTCGCCACCAGAAGGTGCTCGAGCTCGCGCCCGCACCCAACCTCGACCCCGAGTTGCGCAAGCGCATGTGTGCCGACGCCGTGGCCTTCGCCACGGCCATCAACTACTCCTGCGCGGGCACGGTGGAGTTTCTGCTGGACCCGGACGGCAACTACGTCTTCATCGAAATGAACCCCCGCATCCAGGTGGAGCACACCGTCACCGAGGAGGTCACCGACGTCGACCTGGTGCAGGCGCAGCTGCGCATCGCGGCCGGTGAAACCCTGAACGACCTCGGACTGAGTCAAAACACCATCAGCCTGCACGGTGCCGCGCTGCAGCTGCGGATCACCACCGAGGACCCGACGAACGGTTTCCGTCCCGACACCGGGCGCATCACCGCCTACCGCTCACCCGGCGGTGCCGGTGTGCGCCTGGACGGCGGCACGACCCTGGGCGCCGAGGTCGGCGCCTACTTCGACTCCATGATGGTCAAGCTGACCTGCCGCGGTAGGGACTTCGAGACCGCGGTCGCCCGGGCTCGGCGCGCGGTGACGGAGTTCCGCATCCGCGGGGTGTCCACCAACATCCCGTTCCTGCAGGCGGTGCTGGAAGACCCGGACTTCCGGGCCGGGCGCGTCACCACGTCCTTCATCGAGCAGCGGCCGCAGCTGCTGACCGCCTACGCCTCGGCCGATAGGGGCACCAAGCTGCTCACCTAC
>JALYVL010000116.1:0-4953 GCA_030853285.1 Actinomycetota bacterium
GTAGTCGTCGACGAACGAGCACGCGGGCACCGCTTTCAGCCCCTGCGTGCGCGTGTCGTCCAAGGCGGCCCGGACGAGTACGCCGCCGTACCCGCGCCCCCCTGCAGCGGGTTCGATCTCGGTGTGGGGGAACACCACGCTGCCGCCCTGGACGCGGTAGTCGGCGAACCCGACCATCTCGCCGTCGACCCGGAGCTCGAAACGGTTGTCGGTCTTCGTTACCTCGCTACTCATCCGGTGCTCCTCAGGCTGTGTGCGGCATCAGCGCGTTTTCGGGAATCACGCCGAAGCTGCCGGACTGGTAGTCGTGCATCGCCTGCATGACCTGCTCCCGAGTGTTCATCACGAACGGTCCGTACTGCACGACGGGCTCGCGAATCGGCCGTCCGCCCAGCAGCAGCACCTCCAGCGCAGGTCGGTTGGAGTCCTGCACAACGTCGGCGGACACGGTGATCCGGTCGCCCGCGCCGAGGACCGCGAGCTGGCCCTGCTGGATGGGACGCCGCTCCGCCCCGACCGTCCCCCGCCCGGACAACACGTACACCAGCGCGTTGTAGTCGGCCTGCCACGGCGCGGACAGCTGCGCACCGGGCTGGATGGTGGCGTGCGCCATGGTGATCGGTGTGCGGGTGGAGCCCGGCCCGGTGTTTTCGCCCACCGACCCGGCGATGATCCGCAGCAACGATCCGCCATCGGAGGAGCTGACGAGTGTCGTTTGGGATCCTTACAGGTTCTGATAAGCGGGAGGGGCGAACTTCTCGACCGCGGGCAGGTTCACCCACAGTTGGAGGCCATGGAACAACCCGCCGGAGAGCACGAGGTCCTCGGGGGGCGTCTCGATGTGCAGGATCCCGGCACCCGCCGTCATCCACTGTGTGGCGCCGTCGGCGATCGTACCGCCGCCGCCGTGGGAGTCCTGGTGTTCGAATCGGCCGTCGAGCATGTAGGTGACGGTCTCGAACCCACGGTGGGGGTGCCATGAGGTGCCCTTGGGCTCGCCGGGCGCGTAATCAACCTCGCCCATCTGGTCCATGTGCACAAAGGGATCGAGGTCCGCAGCGGACACGCCGGCGAAGGCGCGCACCACGGGGAAGCCCTCGCCCTCGAACCCGCGCGGACCGGTGGTGACCGAGCGAACGGTGCGCTCGGTGTCGCCCAACGTGGCCGGGGTCAGGCGGGGTAGGGACAAGGTGTCGGCGGTGATCGCGGGCATCTCGGCCTCCTTTCTAGTTAAGTATTCAACCAAAGAACGCAAGCCGGGCCGCACGCATTCCCATTCTCCGTCGCGCGGCGTGCGGGCGAAAGCGGGACAATGTCGTCCATGATCTTCATCGTCGTCAAGTTCACGGTCCGCCCGGAGTGCACCGGCGAGTGGCTGCACCGCGTGGACACCTTCACGCAGGCCACCCGGGCTGAGGAGGGCAACCTCTGGTTCGAGTGGTCGCGGAGCGTGGACATCGACAACCAGTTCGTCCTCGTCGAGGCCTTCCGCGACGGGGACGCCGGGTCCGCGCACGTCGGCTCGCAGCATTTCAAAGACGGTCTCACCGCGATGCAGCCGTTGCTGGCCACGACGCCGGAGATCGTCAACGTGGAGGTCCCGGGCGCCGGCTGGTCGGAGATGGGGGAGCTGTCGGTGCCGCCCCACGACAAGGGTTGATCCACCGTTACCGTGTACGGCCGACACTCCCGTACCGGAAGGATCCCCATGCCCGAGATCGCCTTCGATGATCGCGTAGTGATCGTGACCGGCGCCGGTGGTGGCCTCGGCCGCGCCTACGCCCTGGAATTCGCTGCTCGCGGAGCCGCCGTAGTGGTCAACGACCTGGGTGGGTCCGTCAACGGCGTCGGCGGGTCGGACAGCGCGGCGCAGAGGGTGGTCGACGAGATCACCGCCAAGGGCGGCCGCGCGGCCGCCTCGCACGACTCGGTGTCCGCCCCCGAGGGCGGCAAGTCCATCGTGGCGACCGCGATCGACAACTTCGGCAAGGTCGACGTCGTCATCAACAACGCGGGCATTCTGCGAGACAAGAGCTTCCTGAAGATGGAGTGGGCCGACCTGGACGCGGTGCTCGACGTGCACCTGCGCGGGGCCTTCTACGTCAGCCAGCCGGCGTTCGCCAATATGAAGGAGCACGGCTACGGCCGCTTCGTGTTCACCGCCTCCAACGCCGGGGTGTTCGGCAACTTCGGCCAAGCCAACTACGGAGCGGCCAAGGCCGGCCTCGTCGGGCTGTCCAACGTGCTGGCCATCGAAGGCGCCAAGGCGAACATCAAGAGCAACGTCATCATGCCGGTGGCCCGCACCCGAATGACCGAGGAGCTGCTGGGTTCTGCCGGTGACTCGGTGGCACCCGAGCTGGTTGTGCCGATGACGGTGTTCCTGGCCAGCGAGGCCTGCGAGCTGACCCACGAGGCGTTCTCCGCCCTCGGTGGCCGGTACGCGCGGGTGTTCACCGGGCTCACGCCGGGCTGGTTCGCAGGCAAGGGCGCGCACCCGAGCGTGGAGGACATCCAAACCAACCTGGCGCAGATCGAGAACCAGGACGGCTACATCGTGCCCACCTCGGTGGCCGACGAGCTGCAGGCCGTTCTGCCACTGCTCCAAGGCTGAGCTCGTCCCGGAGGGCCCTTGCCGCAAGCGCGGAACGGTGGTTCACTTTATGAGTGGTCTACCGACGTACCCCCGCGGTGCAGCAGCGCCTGGATGCCGTCCGTACACAGCTGCTCGACGCCGCGCTGAGCCTGGTCGCCGAGCATGGTTACGCCGGTTGCTCGGTGGCCGCGGTCGCGGACCGGGCGGGCGTGGGCACGGGAACCGTCTACCGATATTTCCCCAACAAGGGTGAGCTGTTCGCCGAGGTGTTCCGCACCGCCTGCTCGAAAGAGGTTGCCGCGTTCACCGCCGCCGCTCAAGCCGTGCCGGATCCTGAGTGCGAGTGCGTCCGCGTCACCGCCGCCATCGAGACGTTCACGCGCCGCGCGCTGCACGCACCCCGACTGGCCTTCGCCCTGCTCGCCGAGCCCGTCGACGCACTGGTGGACGCCGAGCGAGTGGCCTTCCGCGAGTCCTACCGGGACCTACTCACCACAGTGCTCACCGATGGCGTCCACAGAGGACAGCTACCCGCACAGGACGTCGAGGTCACCGCAGCAGGACTCATCGGTGCGGTCGCCGAGGCGCTGGTGCAACCCCTTGAACGCCGAAAAGCGAATGCGCGCACCGTCGAGTCGTTGATCACGTTCACCCAGCGTTGCATCGGAGGAAGTCATGAGCACCACGCACGACGTCACCAACCAGGTCCCGCCGTTGGTCGACTACGACGCAGCTGACTACCCGGTCCTGCTCGAGGGCCTCACCCGTGAGGACGCGGGATGGGCGACGGACGAGCTCCACGAACTGGGCCTTCTGGCCGGCAGCGAGCAGGCCCAGCAGTGGGGCGACCTGGCTGAGGCGCACCCGCCGGTGCTCAAGACCCATGACCGCTACGGGCACCGCATCGACGAGGTCTCCTACCTGCCCGCCTACCACCAGCTGATGCGCACCGCGGTGGAGCACGGCCTGCACTCGTCGCCGTGGAGCAACCCCGGCCCCGGCGCGCACGTCGCCCGCGCCGCGAAGTTCCTGGTGTGGAGCCAGGCCGACGCCGGGCACGGCTGCCCCATCTCGATGACCAACGCCATCATTCCTGCGCTGCGAGCGAATCCTGAGCTGTCTGCGGCGTACGAGCCGCTGCTGACCTCGCGCACCTACGATTTCGGTCTGCGGGCTCCGCTCACCAAACGCGGACTGATCGCGGGCATGTCGATGACCGAGAAGCAGGGCGGCTCCGACGTCCGCGCCAACACCACCCGAGCTGTGGAGCAACCCGATGGCAGTTACCTGCTCACCGGGCACAAGTGGTTCACCTCCGCCCCGATGTCCGACCTGTTCCTGGTGCTGGCGCAGGAGGGCGACCACGGCGTGTCCTGCTTCCTGCTGCCCCGGATGCTGCCCGACGGCAGCCTCAACCGGATGCACCTCCAACGCCTGAAGGACAAGTTGGGCAACCGCTCCAACGCCAGCGCCGAGGTGGAGTACGAGCAGGCGATGGCGTGGCGGGTGGGTGAGCCCGGACGCGGGGTGCGCACCATCATCGAGATGGTCAACATGACCCGGCTGGACTGCACGATCGGCACCGCAGCGGGCATGCGCGCGGGGGTGGCGCAGGCGACGCACCACGCCACCTACCGGGCCGCGTTCGGCAAGCAACTGGTCGACCAACCGCTGATGCGCAACGTGCTCGCCGACCTGGCCGTAGAGGCCGAGGCGGTGGCCACGGTCGCGCTGTGGCTGGCCGGCACCACCGACCGAGCCGTCGCCGGGGACGAGAAGGCCGCTGCGCTGCGCCGGATCGGACTGTCGGTGAGCAAGTACTTCGTCTGCAAACGCGGGCCCGGGCACGCCGCCGAGGCACTGGAGTGCTTGGGCGGCAACGGTTACATCGAGGAGTCGCGGATGCCGCGGCTCTACCGGGAGGCGCCGCTGCAGAGTGTGTGGGAGGGCTCGGGCAACGTCGCCGCACTGGACAGCCTTCGGGCGATGGGACGGGAACCGCAGAGTGTGGGGGTGTTCTTCGACGAGCTGGACTCCGTGGCCGGGGCCGACCGCCATCTGGACGCTGCCGTGGCCGCACTCAAGACGGAGCTGAGCGACCTGGACAACCTGGAGGTCCGCGCGCGGCGGGTGGCCGAGCACATGGCGCTGGCCCTGCAGGGCGCGCTGCTGGTCCGCAGTGGACACCCGGCGGTCGCCGATGCGTTCTGCGCCAGCCGGCTCGGTGGCGACTGGGGCAGTGCTTACGGCACCCTGCCCGCCGGCGTGGACACGGCAGCCATCATCGAGCGCGCCACCCCGAAGGTATGACCGTCCGCGTCGAGCGGCGTGGGCCGGTCACCGTGGTCACCCTGGAC
>JALYVL010000116.1:4963-5346 GCA_030853285.1 Actinomycetota bacterium
CCCTGGACCGGCCCGAGGTGCGCAACGCCGTGGACACCGAACACGCCACCGCGCTGTACGAGGCATTCCTGGCCTTCGACGTGGACGACGACGCCGCGGTGGCCGTGCTGCACGGTGGCGGTGGAACCTTTTGCGCGGGTGCGGATCTCAAGGCCGTCGCCGCAGGAACCATGCAGATCGCGCCGCCCGAGGAGTCCACCCACGGCCCGATGGGTCCGACCCGGCTGCTGCTGGGCAAACCGGTGATCGCAGCCGTGGAGGGCCACGCCGTCGCCGGCGGGCTGGAGCTGGCGCTGTGGTGTGACCTGCGGGTGGCCGACCCCGCCGCGGTGTTCGGGGTGTACTGCCGGCGCTGGGGGGTGCCGCTGATCGACGGCGGGACG
>JALYVL010000117.1 GCA_030853285.1 Actinomycetota bacterium
GGACGGCACTGGTCGCCGCGCGGCGGCAGTCGTGGCGACCGTTCGTCACCGGCGTCATTGCGGCCGTCATTCTTTCCGTGGTGGTATTGGCGCTCAAGCACGTTGTGGGCCGTCGTGGACCGGCCGGCGACGGGTCGATGCTGGCCTGGCCATCGGGGCACACCACCACGGCAGTGGTCGCCTGCGGGGTGATTGCCGCCGTGGTTTATCCCCGCTGGCGGCGCGTCGCCGCATTGATCGCGGTGCTCCCCCCGGCGCTGGTGGGAATCGCTATGGTCCTGCGCAACTATCACTGGGTCAGCGATGTGCTCGCCGGCTGGCTGCTCGGCCCGCTGGTGCTGATAGCCGGTCACGCGGCAGCGCGTTGGCTCTTCAACAGGACCCAGAGCGCCCGCCCGCCTGCGCACGAGGAGCGAGTACTGGCTAGACCACCGCGCTGACCCCCACTGCGGCGGGCTTACCACTGGTGGTGCGGGAGACCCGGCGCTGTACCCATTCCGCGAACTTGCTGAGGGTGTAGTTGATCAAGATGAAGATGACCGCGATCAGCAGATAGGTCTGGATGGGGTTGTTCAGGTTCTGGATCAGCAGTCCACCTTGCTTGAGTAGCTCGATGTATCCGCCGAGGATGGCGATCAGCGAGGTGTCCTTCAGCACGACCACGATCTGGCTGATGATTGCCGGCAGCATCACCCGAAACGCTTGCGGCAGCAGGACCAGTCGCAGGGTTTGGCCGTTGGTCAGTCCCGTGGCAAGGGCAGCCTCACGCTGGCCCTTCGGTAGCGACACCACGCCGGAGCGGATGATCTCGGCGAAGATCACACAGTTGTAGGCGGTCAACCCGATCACCAGGAACCACAACAGCTCCCCGCCCGGTAATCCGGACACGTCGATGCCCAACGCAGGCAGTAGCTTCGACGTCAGGTAGATGGTGAGAATGACCGGTAGTCCACGGAAGAACTCGATGAATACGATGACGGGCAGGCGGGTCACCGTTCCGGCAGAAAGGCGAGCAACGCCGATCACGGTGCCGATGACCAGGGACAACACAATTGCGAGCACGGCGGCGGTCAGCGTGTTGCGCAGCCCCCCGCCGATCAGATTCCACACGTCAGGAAAGTCGGAGTTCGACGGGTCGAACAGGGGCGCCCACTTCTCCTGAGTGAACTGGCCCTGATCGGCGAGGCGGGTTGCCGCCCACCACAACACCGCGAGGCCGACGACAGCCGCCAGCACGGAGAAAATGCGGACGCGCCGCCGGGTGACCGGCCCTGGCGCATCAAAGAGCACAGCACTGCCGGCGTCGGGAGCGGACTTACGGGCAAGCTTGTTCATCGCACGATCGCCACCTTGCGCTCGAGGACCTGCAGCAACACGCCGGAGGGGATGGTGATGATGAGGTAGCCGATGGCCACCCCGATGAAGACGGGCAAGGCGGCATAGCCCTGGGCGCCGGTGAGGTTGACACCAGTGCTCCAGAGGTCGCCGCCGACCCCCAGCGCGCCCACAACGGCAGAGTTCTTGAACATGGCGATGATGACACTGCCCAGCGGAGGGATCACCGTGCGCAACGCCTGCGGCAGCACAATCAGCCGCAACGACTGCCCGAAGCCGAGACCGATCGACCGCGCAGCCTCCGCCTGGCCTGCGGGTACGGAGTTCACCCCGCTGCGGACCGCCTCGCACACGAATGCCGAGGTGTACAGCACCAGTCCGATCAGGCCGAAGCGGAAGTAGCTGAAGTTGATGCCGAGCTCCGGCAGGCCGAAGGCGATGAAGAACAGCACCACCGTCAGCGGCGTGTTGCGAAACACCGTCACGTACGCCGTGCCGAACCAGCGCAGGGTGGGCACCGGCGACACCCGGAACGACGCCAGCAGCGTGCCCAGGATCAGCGAACCCACCAGCGCCAACACGCAGATGATGAACGACTTGACCAGCCCGGACCAGTACAGGCCGAGGTTATCGGTGATGACGTGCATGCGTGGGCGCCTCCTGGCTTCGGGGCAGCGATGAGCGCAGCGGGCCGGGATACGGAGTGCAACTCGGCCCGCTGCGGTCGCTCAGCTGCAGGGGTCCAGCGGGGGCAGCGTCGGAGTCTTTGCGCCTTCGACCTTGCCCGCCGTAGAAGTCCACGCCTTGGCATAGGTCCCCGACGAGGCCGCTTTGGTCAGCTGCTCGTCGATGAACTGGCAGAACGGCACATCACCCTTGGGGATGCCGATGCCGTAAGGCTCCTGGGTGAACTGGTCACCGGCGAGCTTGAACTTGCCGTTGGAGTCCGACACGAAGCCGAGCAGGATCACGTTGTCCGTGGTCACCGCCTGCACCTGGCCGGTGCGCAACGCGTCGGCACACTTGGAGTAGACATCGAAGAGCACCAGCTGATTGGGGTTGGCCAGGTATTTTTTGATGGTCTCACCTGGCGTCGAGCCGCTCACCGAGCAGACCTTGGCGTCCGGGTTGGCCTTGAGCGCATCGGGACCGGTGATCTTGCTGTCGTCCTTGGCCACCATCAACTGCTGGCCCGCGACGTAGTAGGGGCCCGCGAAGGACACGCGCTGCTTACGCTTGTCGTTGATGGTGTACGTCGCCACCACCATGTCCACCTTCTTGGCTTCGATGACCTCCTCGCGGCGTGCCGAGGGAGCCTCGCTGAACTCGATCTGCTCCGGCTTCAAACCCAGTCCGGCGGCGACGATCTTGGCGATCTCTACGTCGAAGCCCTCGTAGCCGCCGGAAAGCCCCTGTTTCCCGAAGCCCGGCTGGTCGAACTTGATGCCCACGCGGAGCTTCCCGGCGCTGGCGACGTTCGCCATGGTGGTGCCCGCGGCGAAGCTGGGCTTGTCGGCGACCGGTGCGGCACTGTCGGTCTTGCCTCCGCCGCCGCAGCCCACCAGGGCCAGGGTCAGCGCGGCGGTCCCTGCCGCCATCTGCATCATTCGACGTCGCATGCTCTGTCCATTTCGTTGTGTCCGCTGGGTCGCGGAGCGTGTCGCCGACCAGGGGATGTCTGGCAGCGCGATCTCGGTGAGGTTGTCAGTGGCTGAGGATTTTGCTCAGGAAGTCCTTGGCCCGATCAGAGGTCGGCGAGTCGAAGAACACCTCGGGGGTCGCGTCCTCCACGATTTGGCCGTCGGCCATGAACAGCACGCGGTCGGCAGCGCGGCGGGCGAAGCCCATCTCATGGGTGACCACCACCATCGTCATGCCGTCGCGGGCCAGCGCCGTCATGACGTCGAGCACTTCGTTGATCATCTCCGGGTCCAGTGCTGAGGTGGGCTCGTCGAACAGGATGACCTTGGGGTCCATGGCCAAGGCACGGGCGATGGCCACCCGCTGTTGTTGGCCGCCGGAGAGTTGGGCGGGCAACTTGTCGGCCTGGTTGTCGATCCCCACCCGCTGCAACAGCTCATGGCCGCGGGCCTCCGCCTTTTCCTTGGCGATCTTGCGGACCTTGATGGGGCCGAGCGTCACGTTGTCCAACACGGTCTTGTGCGCGAACAGATTGAAGGCCTGGAAGACCATGCCGACGTCGGAGCGCAGGGTGGCCAGCGCCTTGCCTTCCTCCGGAAGCGGAACACCGTCGACGGTGATCTTGCCGCTGTCGATGGTCTCCAGCCGGTTGATGGCGCGACACAGCGTGGACTTGCCCGACCCGGACGGCCCGATCACGACCACGACCTCGCCGGCGTGCACCGTGAGGTTGATGTCGCGCAAAACATGCAGGTCACCGAAGTGCTTGTTCACCGTGTCCAGCACCACCAGCTCGCGCCCGTGATTGGTGCGAACGGGGCGGTGCCCGCCTTGGTTCAAGGTGATGATCGGCTCGCCGTCCCCGCTGGTGGAGCCGTGTGGCGACTGCGCATGGGTCATGGTTCGGTAAAGTACCGCAGCGCGGGACTTCATGGTCACCAATCGGCGGATGTGTCCCGGTTGTGACCCGGTTTCGCGGTGTGCGGCAGCCCCGTAACCTGGACGCCGTGGAACATGCAGTGACGAGCGCACCGCCGGCGGCCCGGAGCTACCAGGTGCGCACCTACGGCTGCCAGATGAACGTGCACGACTCAGAGCGCCTCGCCGGCATGCTGGAATCGGCTGGTTACACGCAGGCAGCAGAGGGCACGCAGGCCGACGTGGTGGTGCTGAACACCTGCGCGGTGCGGGAGAACGCCGACAACAAGCTGTACGGCAACCTCGGACACCTCGCGTCGACCAAGGCAAGGCACCCGGGAATGCAGATCGCTGTCGGCGGCTGCCTGGCCCAGAAGGACCGCGACGGCATCCTCACCCGTGCTCCGTGGGTGGACGTGGTGTTCGGGACGCACAACATCGGATCGCTGCCCGCCCTGTTGGCGCGAGCCCAGCACAACGACACGGCTCAGGTGGAGATCCTGGAGTCGCTCGAGGTGTTTCCCTCGTCGCTGCCTGCGCGGCGGGACTCGGCGTACTCGGCCTGGGTGTCGATCTCGGTGGGGTGCAACAACTCCTGCACCTTCTGCATCGTGCCTGCGCTGCGCGGCACCGAGGTGGACCGCCGTCCCGGTGATGTGCTCGCCGAGGTGCAGGCACTGGCCGAGCAGGGCGTGCTGGAGGTCACGCTGCTCGGGCAAAACGTAAATTCCTACGGCGCGTCCTTCGGTGAGCGCGGTGCATTCGCCGAGCTGCTGCGCTCCTGCGGGACGGTGCCGGGTCTGGAGCGGGTGCGCTTCACCTCGCCGCATCCCCGCGACTTCACCGATGACGTGATCGCTGCGATGGCCGAGACAGCGAACGTATGCCCACAGCTGCACATGCCCCTGCAGTCGGGGTCGGACGCCGTCCTCAAGGCCATGCGGCGCTCCTACCGGCGCGAGCGTTACCTCGGGATCATCGACCGAGTGCGCGAGCGCATCCCGCACGCGGCGATCACCACCGACATCATCGTCGGCTTCCCCGGCGAGACCGAGGAAGACTTCGCGGCCACGCTGGACGTGGTGCGGCGGGCACGGTTCACCAGCGCCTTCACCTTCCAGTACTCGCCGCGCCCGGGGACTCCGGCGGCGGCGATGGGGGAGCAGGTGCCCAAGGCGGTGGTGCAGCAGCGGTACGAGCGCTTGGTCCACCTGCAGGAGGAGCTGTCCTTGGCCGGTAACCGCCAGCTCATCGGAACTCGGGTGGAGCTGCTGGTTGCCGCGGGCGAGGGACGCAAAGATGCTGCCACGGACCGGTTGAGCGGACGGGCTCGCGACGGCAGGTTGGTGCACTTCACACCGCAAGGGGCCGAGGTGCGCGCGGGGGACGTCGTCGAAACCGTGGTCACCTACGCGGCGCCGTACCACCTGGTCGCCGACGGTGAAC
>JALYVL010000118.1 GCA_030853285.1 Actinomycetota bacterium
GCAGCAGTACCAGGCCGTCGCGCAGGAGGACCTGGCCAAGAACCAACTCGAATGGCTCAAGCCGGCACCGTTCAACAACACCTACGCGATAGCCGTCAAGGAAACCGTGGCCCAGCAGCTCGGCGTCAAGTCGATCTCGGACTACGCCAAGCTCGCCAAGACCGACCCCGCCAAGGCCTCGTTGTGCGTGGCCAGTGAATTCGTCGGCCGCAACGACGGTCTACCCGGACTGGAGAAGGCCTACGGGTTCACCCGACCGCCCGACACCGCCACCCTCGCTGAGGGCGCGATCTACAACAGCGTCGCCAAGAGCAGCCCCTGCAACTTCGGCGAAGCCACCACCACCGACGGCCGCATCAAGGGCCTTCAATTGACCACGCTCGTCGACGACAAGAACTTCTTCCCCGTCTACAACCCGGCGGTCACCCTCAAGAAATCGATCGCCGACGCCAACCCGAACATCGCCAAGGTGCTGAACCCGATCGCCGATGCGCTGGATACCGCCACCATGCAGGACCTCAACACCCAGGTCGACATCGCAGGGAAGCAACCGGCCGACGTTGCCAAGACCTGGTTGCAGAGCAAGGGATTCATCGGCAAGTAGTCAGGGCGGTCGCGTCCTGACTGCCGGGCTCACTCGCCGGTGCTCGGTGACCCCAGTGCGGCGAGACCGGCAATGACGCCGTACAGGGTGTCGGCCGTGATGTCCGCCGGGGCGAACACCGGGGTTTGCTCGCCTTCCAGGCGCGGGCACCACCCCGTGGTCAGACCCGCGTGGTGGGCACCGTGCACGTCCCAGGAGTGCACCGCCACCAGCGCGATCCGCTCGGCGGATACACCGGCTGCCCGCACCGCATACTCGTACGGCGCCGGTACCGGCTTCCACGCCTGCACGTCATCGATCGACAGCACCCGCTCGACCAGGTCCGCGACACCGGCGCGCTCGAGGAACTTGCGGGTGGAGGGCGCCGCACCGTTGGACAGGGTGAACACGCGAAATCCCGCTCGCTGGGCGGCGCGGAGTGCGGGCACGGCATCAGGCTGCGGAGTGAGCTCGGCGAAGCCGGCGACGGCATGTCCGATCTGCTCGTCGGAGAGTGCACGCCGGGTTTCCGCACGCAACGCCGATGCGGCGACCTCGGCGAATCCGGCGTAACTGCCTGCCGCGGTCAACGCCATTCCGTCGCGCAGCAACCGGGTGAACCATCGCGCCAGCAGCCCCTCCGGTTGCTGCAGCTCACGCAGGCGCGTTGCCACCGCATCCAGAGACGCCAACGTCTCCACGACATCGAATACGACAACCTCGGGACGGACCGGGCTGCTCACCTGGTATGCGGGCAGCGAAACCATGTCGGTCATAAATCCTCCAAGGTCGATCCCCGTGGGCCCGGTTACTTCTTTTGCCGGCGGCTGCCGCCGTGCCAGTCCTGCTGCACACCGGCCTCCCCCTCGCTGACCCCCAGCGCCCGCAGCTGCGGGAGCTCGCGCATGCTGCGCTTGATCTCCGCGAAGCCCGGGAAACGAGCCAGTCCGATCACATGGTCCCACAGCTCGAGGGCCTGCTCGTCGCTCGGCAAGCGGCTGATCACCGGACCGGAAAAGGCCACTCCGGCAGGGGGCTCGAAATGGATGATCGGTGTGCCCACATCCTTGCCGGTCAGGGCAAGCGCCTCGTCCGTCTCCGCGCGGATCTCGGCGTCGAGGGACTCATCTTCCAGCGCGTCGGCGAGCGCAGCGGGCAAACCGATCTCGACGAGGATTGGAGTCACGAACTCCCGGGTGCCGCGGTGGCCGTGGCTCGCGGCGTCATCGGGTACGGGCGCACTGTCGAAGATGTGCGCGCCCAACGCGGCGTAAAGCGCACCGACCGCATCGCGTCCGTGCTCGGCCCGGGTGCGGGCGGCGACCCGCAGCAGCCGCAGCCCGGCGGTGTGGCCGGCCTCGTACTCCGGGGGGAAGTGGGCGTCGTAGTCGATATGGGCGTTGAGCAGCCGCAAGGAGATGAAGCGCCAGTCGACGGTGTAATCGCGCTGCGCCTGGACCTTGCGCACCCACTTGCTGGTCATCCACGCGAACGGGCACACCGGATCGAAGTAAAAATGAATGTCAGCATCGGTCACTCCCCGAGGCTAACCGGTAGTCAGGCGACGGCTGCGGCGATCGTCCGACCCGCTGCGGGAACAGGCCTTGTCTGCATCAAGTTGTGGATGTTGTGAATGCCGGAACCCCGCGGGTCCTGCTTGTCTCGGGCAGCACCCGGGCCGCGTCGACGAACTCCGCGCTGTGCCGGACGGCCGCGGTGTGCGCGCCGCCTGGCGTCGCAGTCGAGTGCTACCTCGACGTTGGATTCCTGCCGCACTTCAATCCCGACGACGATCACGACCCGCTGCCACCCCGCGTCGCGGCGCTACGCCGTTCCATTGCCTCGGCCGATGCGGTGCTGTTCTGCACTCCGGAGTACGCCGGAACGCTGCCGGGTTCGTTCAAGAACCTGCTCGACTGGACCGTCGGGGGCACCGAGCTCACCGATAAGCCGGCCGCGTGGGTGAAGGTGGCAGCCGACCGGCGTCGTGGCGAAGGCGCGCACTCGACGCTGGCCACGGTTCTGGGTTACGTCCAGGCCAAAATCGTCGCCGATGCATGCCGCCACGTGCCGATCCCGCGCGAAGCGGTGGGCGCCGACGGGTTGATCACGGACATCGTCGCGCGTGCACAGATCACGGCAAGCATCCAAGCCGTTCTCGAGGGCCAACACTCCGCGGCCTGACGCGGCTCACCACGCTCACAAGCGCACCCGCGCGCATCGATCGAGGTGGGCGCCGCGAGCGTCGATGTCGATTCTCGCGAGCTGAGCGCTGACGAACGTTCGGCGATCTGGGCGGAGCAGAAGCGCCGCTACCCCGGCTTCGCCGACTACGAGCAAAGCACCGAACGAACCATACCGGTCATGCTCCTCACTCGTTGCTGACCTGATCGAGGGAGGCGCGTATCAGGCCACCATGCCGTGCGGGTCGATGACGTACTTCTGGGCCGCGCCCTTGTCGAAGTCGGCGTAGCCCTGCGGGGCGTCGTCGAGGGAGATCACTGTCGCGTTGACGGCCTTGGCGATCTGGACCTTGTCGTGCAGGATCGCCTTCATCAGTCCCAGGTTGTACTTCATCACCGGGCACTGCCCGGTGGTGAAGGAAAGCGACTTGGCCCACCCGGTGCCAAAACTCAACGAGAGCGATCCGGTCTTTGCCGACTCGTCGACACCGCCGGGGTCGCCGGTCACGTACAGCCCCGGGATGCCGATCTGGCCGCCGGCTGCGGTGACCTCCATCAGCGAGTTCAGCACCGTCGCGGGGGCTTCCCCGGACGAACCTGCGCCGTGACCGCGGGCCTCGAAGCCCACCGCGTCGACGGCCGCATCCACCTCGGGCACCCCGAGCAGCTGCTCGATCTGGTCCTGCGGCGACCCCTTGGAGACATCGACGGTCTCGCAGCCGAAGCTGCGGGCCTGGGCAAGCCGCTGCTCGTTGAGGTCGGCGACGATGACCACAGAAGCACCGAGCAGCTGCGCCGATGCGGCCGCGGCCAGACCCACTGGACCTGCGCCCGCGATGTACACCGTGGACCCGGGTTTGACCCCCGCCGTCACGCAGCCGTGAAACCCGGTCGGGAAGATGTCCGACAGCATGGTGAGGTCCATGACCTTCGCCATGGCCTGCTCGCGGTCGGGAAAGGGAAGCAGGTTCCAATCGGCGTAGGGCACGGTGACGTACTCCGCCTGGCCGCCCACCCAGCCGCCCATGTCGACATACCCGTAGGCGGCGCCGGGGCGGGCGGGATTGACGTTGAGGCAGATGCCGGTCTTACCCTCCTTGCAGTTGCGGCACCGTCCGCAGGCGATGTTGAACGGCACCGAGCAGAGGTCGCCCACCTTGACGAACTCCACGTCGGAACCCTTTTCGACGACCTCGCCGAGGATCTCGTGACCGAGCACCAGGTTCGGCGGCGCGGTCGTGCGGCCCCGGACCATGTGCTGGTCGCTGCCGCAGATGTTGGTGGTCACCACCTTGAGGATGACGCCGTGGTTGAGCTTGCGACCGACATTCGCCGGGTTGACGCCGGGACCGTCGCACAGCTCGAGCTTCGGGTAGTCGGTCTCGTGCACCTCGACCTTGCCCGGCTCGATGTACGCGACACCTCTGTTGCCTGCCATCGGAAACCTCCTGCGCTGTGATGGGCCGACGACGCAGGGTGCGTCCTGCGGCGACGTGCTCGCGGACGCCCGTGCTCCACGAATACTTCACTGTGCGCTCCAGCGGACCGTTGCGCAGATCCAGGGCTGCGCATCGCCCACAAGGCCCGCACCTGCAGCAGGCGGTCCCGCTCGGCTATGCCTTCCACCTCGACGAGGCTGAGGCGCTTTTCGAGTTCTGCCGCGTACTCGTGGAGCCGCTGCGTTGATCGCCACCTCGACCGAACACCGCGCGTTGCGACGAATGCCCAACGCCTCGGATCGCCTGGTCAAACGTGGAGCCGCCTGTCGGAATCGAACCGGCGACCTTCTCACTACGAGAAGTACGGTTGGTAGTCCGAGCTGTCCATACAACGCTCTGAGCGGGGTGTTTGAGCTGAGCATAACCCGTGTGGACCCCCCTGGAGCGCCCCAGTGGCTACCACGACTATCCACTGTGGATGATCACGAGCACTTTGCCGCCCCGCGGTCGGCGGCTTGACCGATGGCCCGGGCGGTCCGTCGCCACGCACTCCACAGTGACGGGTGGTAGGGCGATGACCTCCCGCCAGTCCGCGCCCGCACCTCACCGAGGGTCGGCAGTCGGTCTCCGCTCAAACACAATGCCGTAGTCGTCCTCGCTGCGCTCGCCGTCGCTGTCGCCGGCGGCTCTTTGGCTTCTGACCGAGGCCTTCGATGCTGGCCGCCGGGCTCATGCGCATGCTGGCCCGCTCGGCCACCAGCGGGTTCCCGGGACTGGCTAGCCCCTCCCACGGCGACCCATCGGCTACATGCACCCGGGTCAGCAGCACAAGGGGCGCCACCTGCAGGAGCAGCCCAAGTAGGCTGGACCCCGGACGGCGCCCAGGACCACCACCACTTCCGAGCCCAGCAGGGCGTGCACGGCCACTCCTCCGCTCCTCGTCGCCGTCGCAACCCGTGCGTACGCGGTCACACCGACGAGGTCAGCGGTGCAGGGAGGTGGCGCTCAACTTCATCGGTAGGCGTCGATGCCGAGGTGGATGGCAAGTCCCATTCCTGCCATCGCTATCGCGATGCGCAGGGGCCGATCGGGTGCGTAGCGCACCACGACAGGTCCGATGCGT
>JALYVL010000119.1 GCA_030853285.1 Actinomycetota bacterium
AGCCAGTACGTTGTTGATCTGGTTCGGGAAGTCGCTGCGCCCGGTGGCCACCACAGCCGCATGGCGCGCCGCGATTTCGGGGTGGATCTCCGGGTTCGGGTTGGACAGCGCGAACACGATTGCCTCCGGCGCCATCGTGGCCACCACCTCCTCGGACACGGTGGCCGAAGACAGGCCCAGGAAGACATCCGCACCGTGCAGCGCCTGCGCCAGGCCTTCGGTGCGTCCGCCCGGGTTGCTGCGCGCCGCGAGCGCGGCTTTGACGTCGGTGAGATCGGTCCGGTCCACGTGCACGATGCCGCGGGAGTCGATCACCGTGACGTCCGTGATGCCGGCGGCCAACAAGATCTCCGTGCAGGCGACGCCGGCGGCGCCTGCGCCGGAGATCACCACGCGAAGCTCTGCCAGGCCCCGTCCGGTGGCCTGTGCCGCACCACGCAACGCGGCCAGCACGACAATTGCGGTGCCGTGCTGATCGTCGTGCATCACCGGGCAATCCAGCGCCTCTACCAGACGCCGCTCGAGCTCGAAACAGCGCGGCGCGGACACGTCCTCGAGGTTCACCGCACCAAAGCTCGGCCGCAGGCGCACCAGCGTCTCGACGATCTCGTCGACATCGGTGGTGTCCAAAACCAGCGGAATGGAGTCGAGGTCGGCGAAGGTCTTGAACAACGCCGATTTGCCCTCCATCACCGGCAGCGAAGCCCGCGGGCCGATGTCGCCAAGTCCCAGAACCGCCGTACCGTCGCTGACCACCACCACCAGCCTCGAGGTCCACGTGTAGCGGTGCACCAGCTCCGGCTCGGCGGCGATCGCCGTGCACACCCGCGCCACCCCCGGGGTATAGGCGATCGAGAGCGCCCGCGCCGTCTGCAGCTGGGCAGTGGAATGCACGGACAGCTTGCCACCCTCGTGCGCGCCGAAGATCTCCTCGTCGGTGAGCACCTGCGGGAACTCAGCGTGCTCGGCGGGAGCGGCGACGCCGCCTGCACGGAAAGGGGCTGTGGACACGCGAGTGCCTCCTGCGGAAGTTCGGCTGGCAACGAGTCGGAGTGTGCTTGCCACACCCGGCTCCGGGTAGCGGCACGGGTACGGCAAAACGCGTGGCGGTCGGCCACTTGGCGCCGCAACGCACGGAACCAGGGACGGTCGGCCCACGGTGAATCCGCATGCGAAGCGTGGTGTGGCTTCAGTGTGGCACCGAAGGCAAGCGAATTCAGCCCAGGGCGTGTCGCGGGTGCGCTACGTCACCGATGGCGGGGTCGATAGCCTGTGACCTGTGAAATCACGTGAGTTGTCCATCGAGGGCGCCTGGGAGTTTGAGCCCCCGGTATTTCCCGATGACCGTGGACACTTTGTCGCACCCTTCCAGTCGGCAGCGTTCCGCGACACCGTGGGCCACGCACTGACGGTCGCGCAGACGAACCACAGCGTGTCGCGTCGAGGGGTGGTGCGCGGTGTGCACTTCGCCGACGTGCCCCCAGGCCAAGCGAAGTACGTCTACTGCGCACGCGGCAGCCTGCTCGACGTCGTGGTCGACGTTCGCCTCGACTCGCCCACGTTCGGGGACAACGAAGCCGTGCTGCTGGAAGCTCGCCGCGGCAACTCCGTATACCTCAGCGAAGGACTGGGCCACGCGTTCGTCGCCCTCGACGACGACACCGCGATGGTCTATTTGTGTTCCACCGGCTACAACCCGAGTGCCGAGCGGGGCGTCAACCCGCTTGACCCGGACCTCGCCCTGCCCTGGCCGAGCGAGCTCGACCTGGTGCTGTCGGACAAGGACCGAGATGCGCCCGGCATCGAGGCGGCCAGAGCCGACGGCGCACTGCCACGATTTGCCGCGTGCGTCGACTACCGGGCCGGTCTCCGGGAGTAGCTGCGCAAGCGCCCGGGATGAGGCCACAGCCGCCATCGCACCACGCCGAGGACGATCCCGGGCCCCAGCGTGCGAGAGTCGGTCGAGCCATCCGCGTTGTCGCCGAGCACATACCACCGCCCCGCATCCTCACTGACCGCCCGCTTGATTGATAGTTGCTGCGGCCGTTGGTTCCAACGCACCAGTACGACCACGCCGGCGTCGGCATGGGCGTTCATCCGCGCGAGGACGAGGTCGCCGTCGGAAAGGGCCGGCGCCATCGATGGCCCCCGGACCCGCACCCGTCGGGGCAGCCAATTCGGCCCTGCGGTCACCGGCTCGCCTTCCCTTCTGCCGCTTGTTGATCGCCCGAGTAGGGTCGATCCCGTTGAAGTGATCACACTGTCTCATCCAGCAGGAGGATTGATGTCTTTGCTGTCCCGTCTCATCCGCCCGGCACTGCAGGCCACCGCGCACTGCGACCTACCGTGCGGCGTGTACGACCCTGCCCAGGCCCGCATCGAGGCCGAGTCGGTCAAGGCGATCCAGGAGAAGTACCAGGGCAACGACGACCCGGAGTTTCGGGCCCGCGCCATCGAGATCAAGGAGCAGCGCTCCGAGCTGGTCAAGCACCACCTGTGGGTCCTGTGGACCGACTACTTCAAGCCGCCGCACTTCGAGAAGTACCCGGAGCTGCACGAGCTGTTCAACAAGGCGACCAAGGCCGCGGGCGGCGGAGCAGGCGGAACCAAGTCCTCCAACGACCCCGCCACCGGTCAGGCGCTGCTGGATCAGATCGCGGAGATCGACCGCATCTTCTGGGAGACCAAGAAGGCTGCGTGATGTGACGCCGCCGCTTCGGCGACGTCCATCCGCCGAGATGCACCGCAGGGTCGTTTCCATGACCGCGAAACGACCTTGTGGTGCATCTCGTTCTGAGCGGTCCTCCGCAGCCCTGCCCGAGCGCAGACTCCAGCCGGGCGGAACGATGCAGCGATGAGCGCAGAACACCGTGTCATTCTCCTGCGCCACGGGCAGACCGAGTGGTCCCAGTCCGGCCAGCACACCGGCCGAACCGATATTCCGTTGACCGAGGACGGCCGGGCGCAGGCCAAGGTAGTGGGCCCGCTGATCGCTCGCCTGGACTTGGTCCAGCCCTACGTCCTGTCCAGCCCCCGCACCCGCGCGCGCGACACCGCGGAGCTCGCGGGCCTCGTCGTTGACGCCACCACCGAGGACCTGGCGGAGTGGGACTACGGCGAGTACGAGGGCATGACCACCGAGCAGATCCGTACCGATGTGCCCGGGTGGACGGTGTGGACACATCCGTGTCCCGGCGGCGAGACGGCGGACGCGGTGCAGCAGCGGGCGGACGACCTACTGGGACGTGTCGTCGGGTACCTCGTACAGCGCGACGTGGTACTGGTGGGGCACGGTCATTTCTCCCGAGCGTTACTGGCGCGGTGGGTCGCCCTGCCCGCTACTGCCGGCATCCACTTCGGGATGTCGCCCGGCGGGGTTGCAGTCCTGGGCCATGAACACGGTCGGCGCCAGATTGCCGCCATGAACCTCACCGGGGACTGACGTTGTTCAGCTGTCGTCCTCGGACGCCGCCACGTCGTACTGCTGGGCCATCCACCGCCGCGACGGCGCGCACAGCAACAGCGCCAGGGTGAGCACCGCCAGCGCACCGACAAGCAGCCCGGCCAGCACCTGGTCGGAACCGGTGAGCAACGACCAGGCCACCGGCAGCAGCACCACCTGTACCACCACGGCCACACCCCGGCCGCCGCGCATCGAGCGGATCAGCGCCACTCCCCCGATCGCCACCCCTATCCCGAGGACGGCGAACAGGGCCGCGGTGCCGTAGCCGACAGTCGCACTCTCGTGCCCACCGATCACGGTCCGGACGGCGAGCGCCAGACCCGCAGCTATGGCGGCCGCACCCTCCAGCGCGACGACGGCCCCGGCAGCGCGGATCGCGGGCGGGGCGGCGGAGCTGACTTGAGCCACCCGTTCAGGTTAGGGCACCCGTACGCTGCCCAGCTGTGCGCGCACTGCTGGTTGTGAACCCGAACGCAACGTCGACGAGCGCCGCGGGGCGCACGGTGCTCACGCGGGCGCTGTCCAGTGGGCTCGACCTCGCCGTGGCCCACACCGACCACCGCGGCCATGCCACCGAACTCGCCGCACGAGCGACTGCCGACGGTGTGGAACTCCTGGTCGTGCTCGGTGGCGACGGCACGATCAACGAGGTGGTCAACGGGATGTTGGGGCCGCCCTGCGGCCGCCGTGAGCGCACCGACCCCGTTCCGGCCCTCGCGGTGGTTCCCGGTGGCTCCGCAAACGTCTTCGCCCGTGCGCTCGGAATCTCGCCGGACCCCTTGGAGGCGACGCAGCAGCTGCTCGAAGCGATTGCCGCCGAGAGCCGGATACCGGTGGGGCTGGCGCACACGGGGGACCGGTGGTTCACCTTCAATGCCGGCCTCGGGTGGGACGCCGAAGTGGTCCGCGCCGTCGAGGAGCATCGGGAGAACGGGAAGGCCGCGACTCCGGCGCGGTACTGCTGGGCCGCCGCGAGCCAATACTTTCGCTCGAAGCATCGGCGACCACAACTCACGGTGGAGTTCGACGGCGAAGACCCGATCTCCGGACTCCACATGGTCTTCATCACCAATACCGATCCGTGGACATACCTCGGCGCCCGTGCGGTGCGCACAAATCCCGGCACCACGTTCTCCGGCGGACTCGGCGTCTTCGGGTTGACCAGCCTGAGCTGGCCGGCGATCGGGCGCGCCATTCCCCAGATGCTGCGAGCCTCCGGCAATCCCCGCGGGCGACGGTTGGTGCGCAGGGACGACGTCACCCCCGTGCGGGTGCGCTGCGCCGTGCCGACCGGACTGCAGCTGGACGGCGACTACCTGGGGCTACACACGGACGTGACTTTCGCCACAGTCGCGAACGCAGTGCAAGTGCTGGTACAACCGAAAGGGTACGGAGAACGACAGCGTGACGTGTAGCACGGACGCCCCTAACCTCTTGACATCGGCTCGGTTCGTGAAAGCATTCACAAGCAACAGCGTAGAAGACATTGGGGTTTGAGAACATGAACGCCACCCCACGAGACGGCGCACGATGACGCGCCCAGCAAGGAGCAGAGGATGGATTGGCGCCACAAGGCGATCTGTCGTGATGAGGACCCCGAACTTTTTTTCCCGGTGGGAAACAGCGGACCGGCCCTCGCCCAGATCGCTGACGCGAAGGTCGTTTGCCGCCGCTGCCCAGTGATGTCGGATTGTCTGGCCTGGGCTTTGGAGTCCGGCCAGGACGCCGGAGTCTGGGGCGGAATGAGCGAAGACGAGCGGCGGGCACTGAAGCGGCGCAACGCCAGGACCCGCGCTCGCAGCGGGGCCTGACCGCACTCTCGGGAACAGGACCCGAAACGGGCCGTAGCACAGAC
>JALYVL010000120.1 GCA_030853285.1 Actinomycetota bacterium
GCTCATGGTGGGACTGCTCGCGGCGGGCACCGTGCTGGTACTCGACCGCAAGCACGCGGCTGGTTTCGCCGTGGTGGCCGTGGGAATGGCGATCAAGGCCACGGCGGGGTTGGCGCTGCCGTTCCTGGTGTGGGTGTGGATGGCGCACCGGCGCGAGGAGGCACTGGCCCGCGGGGAGGAACCGCCGAACTCCCTCCGGCTGTTCTGTCGTACTGCCGGACTCGGCCTCGCGATCGTCGTCGCCGTGTTCGCCGGGCCGTCTCTGGTCCCCAACCTCGGCATCGGCTGGATCGGCGCGCTCACCGGCTCGGGGTTGATCATCAACTGGCTGTCCTTGCCGACGGCGATGGCGCACATCATCACGCTGTGCCTGTCGTGGCTGTTTCACTTCCAGTTGGTGTCCGTACTGCCCTACACCCGCATACTGTGCGCACTGGCACTTGTCGCCATTGTCGCCCGCTTGTGGTGGCGCAGCAGGCATTCCGCCGTCGAGGCCACCAAATCGATTGCGCTGACGCTCATCGCTGTCGTCATCCTGTCCCCCGCCGCGCTCACCTGGTACTACGCGTGGCCGCTGGCGCTGGGCGCCGCCCAACGGTGGACACCCAAGATGCTGAGCATAGCCGTCGGAGCTTCGGTCGGCCTGATGCTGCTGTTCCGGCCCTCTGGCGTGACGGGCATGTACAACCCCATCGACGTCACCGCGGCGGTTGTCCTGGGCACGCTCGCGGGGGTCTCGTTGCTGCACCCCGACCCGCTACGCCTGCGCGCGCGGGCGAAGACGCTGACCCATCATCATGGTCAGGACGGCAGTGACCGAACGGGCTAGAGCGCCATTGCCTGCGCACGGCGGGTGACCTCTTTCGCCCGGTTGCCGTGCAGGGCGTCCACCGGCGATCCCGGAAGGGTGTCGTCGACGGTGAACAACCACCGGAGAATCTCGAGGTCGGCGTATCCACCGTCACGCAGCACGCTGATCAGGCCGGGTAGCCCCTTGAGGACGCGACCTTGCTCCTCGAGAAAGATCAACGGCACACTGACCACGTCGTTGCGGCGGATGGCGAACATGGCGCCGTCCCGCAGCAACTGCTCGACCCTCGTCAACGGAACACTCAGCTGCTTGGCGACGTCTGCGAGCTGAAGAACGGCTACGTCGGGGCCGACGACGTCATCGAAGTAGGGAATCGCGCTCACGCAGGTAACGGTAGCGGCAACGGCGCGGCTGCCCGCACCTGCACCGCTCGCACCCCGCTGCTCGCTACCATCGATGCGGGACAATCCCGTGCAGACCCGAGGAGTTGACGCGTGCGCAGCGGTGCCGAACTGCTCGGAGTGCTGCTCGACGCGCGTTACCGGGTCGACGCCGTCATCGCGCGGGGCGGTATGTCCACGGTCTACCGGGGCATCGATCTCCGCCTCGACCGCCCGGTCGCCATCAAGGTCATGGACCCGAGCTTCGCCGGCGACCCCGCATTCCTCTCCCGCTTCGAGCTGGAAGCACGCTCGGTAGCCCGGCTCAGTCATGCCGGGCTCGTCGCCGTCTACGACCAGGGCCGCGACGACGGACACGTGTTCCTGGTCATGGAACTGGTTGAGGGCGGGACACTGCGCGGTCTGCTTCGCGAACACGGCGCACTCTCGGTGCCCCTCGCGTTCAGCGTGCTCGAACCGGTACTCGCCGCGTTGGCCACCGCCCATCGGTCCGGCCTGGTCCATCGCGACGTCAAGCCGGAGAACGTCCTCATCGCCACGGACGGTGCCGTGAAAATTGCCGACTTCGGTTTGGTCCGAGCGGTGGCCGCCGCCAACGCCACCGCGAGCAGCGTGATCATGGGCACCGCCGGCTACCTGTCCCCGGAGCAGGTCGTTCCCGGCACTTCCGACGCCCGCAGCGACGTGTACTCCGCGGGCGTGCTGCTCTACGAGATGCTGACCGGGGCCCCGCCGTACTCCGGGGGTACCGCCCTATCCGTGGCCTATCAGCACGTCAACACGGACACGAGCGCCCCGAGCGAACGCATCACCGGCTTGCCTCCCGAGCTGGACGACCTGGTGCTGCGCGCCACCCGACGCGACCCCGCGGCCCGGTTCCCCGATGCCGGCGCGATGCTTGCCGAGGTGCTCGAGCTACGCCGGTGGCTGCACATCGCTGCGGTACGGGTCCCGGTCCCGGCAAGCGAGCCCCGAGCTCGTGACTCCGGGCAGCCGACGGTGGCCGTAGGGCACACCCGGGCGATGGCGACGGAGATGTTCGGTACCGGCGGTGCCACCGAATCGGGGCGCTTGCCGACCGAGAGTGACTACGGCGCGGCACGGCGTCGGGCTCGCCGCTCCGCGGTGGTGTGGATCGTCGTGGTGCTACTGCTGGCCGGCGCGGTGGGTGTCGGCGGCTGGTGGCTGGGCTCCGGGCGGTTTACTGCCGTGCCCGACCTGACGGGTCTGCCCAGCACACGAGCCGAACAGCTCCTCGTCGACGCAGATCTCACGGGGCTGCAGCACCACGGGTACGACAACGCCGCCCCGGTTGACCGCATCCTCGACGCCCGGCCCGGCGCGGGCTCGAAGGTCGCTCGGGGTTCCACTGTGGAGCTCATGGTGTCCTTGGGGCGACCAGTCGTGCCCACGATCGCGGCGGGCACCTCCTCGGCTGCCACGCAGGAGCAGCTCGCCACCGTGACCCTGCTACCGCAAATTGCCCCGGCCACCTACAGCGAGACGGTCCCCACCGGAACCCTGCTCAGCCTGGACCCACGTGCGGGCACTGCGCTGCAGGTGGGAGCCACGGTGCGGGTGACGTTGAGCCGTGGGCCTGCCCCGGTCGCCGTGCCCGACGTCCGCGGGCGAACTACCCCGGAGGCGACCGCCGCCCTGGTGGCGGCCGGACTCACCGTCGGTCGCTCCGCGCCGTCCTTCAGCGCCGAAGTCGCCGGTGGCGCCGTCATTGCCACCGCGCCGCAGGCGGGTACCGCGATGCCGCGAGGCAGCGCTGTCACCTTGCAGGTCTCCAACGCGGTCACGGTTCCCGGCGTGACGGGGCACACCGTGGGCGGGGCCAAGCAGCAGCTCGCCGAGCTGGGACTACAGCCCACCGTGCGGCAGCTGGTGCCGTTCGACGGGTCACTGGTGGTGGGTCAGAGCGTGGCGGCAGGTACCCGGGTCGCCCCGGCCAGCGCCGTCTCCCTCACCGCGCTGCCCTGACGTGTTCCGGCCGTGCCCGCTTCCTAGGAAGATCAGCGGTGCCAGGTGTCTTCGAGCATGCGGGGCTTGCACGCCACGTACCCGCCGATCAGGAGGATGACCACTGCGCCGCCAAGCATGGCAAACGGCCACCCCCAACCACCGGTGGCCTGGTGCAGCAACCCGAACAGCAGCGGGCCGAGGCTCGCCACCGTGTAGCCGACCCCTTGGCTGAACCCGGAAAGCGCGGCCGAACCCGCCGGCGTTCGGGTGCGCAGATTGATCAGCGTCAGTGAGAGCGGGAAGGTGGACGGGCCAAGGCCAACACACGCGACCCACACCACCGGGTGCTGCATCGGGGCGAGCAGCAGGCCCAGAAACCCGATGGCGTAGAACACGGCACACGCCAAGACGATCGGGTACGGGTTCGCCACCCGCGTGGCGAGCATCGGCATCGTCAGCGCGGCAACCAGCCCGAGCGCGGAGAACAACCCCACCATGTTGCCGCCCAGCTCTGCGCTACCGCCGGCCTCGGTGAGGATCTTCGGCAACCAGGTGAACAGCGCGTAGGTGTTCAACGACGTCATCCCGAACATGGCGGCCATCCCCCAGCCCACCGGGGAGTGCCACGCCTTGCCCCCGCCCGGCGCCGCGGCCAGTTCGGGCGCCTCGTCCGGGCCGTGCACCGCACCGTCGTGCGCGCGGGCCAGCGATGAGTCCTTGTTCCGCTCCATCATCAACACGGCCACCCACGGCACTGCTGCCGCCACCGCGACGACCGTCCACGACCCCGTCGACACGCGCCAGTCACTGGCGTTGGCCAAGGGCACCGCCACCAGCGCGGGCAGCACCGTGCCGAGCTGCACAAAGGTGATGTACAGCGTGCTCAGGCTGCCCACCCGGTCGGGGAAGTATCGCTTGACCAGCGGGGGGATCACCACGTTACCCACCCCCATCCCGCCGAGAGCCAGGGCCGAAAGCGCAAGCAAGACCAGCGTGTCGCCTGCCAACGAGCGGGTGAAGGTGCCGATAGCGGCCATCAGCATCGCGACCAGCGCCATGCGCTCGAGCCCGACCCGATGCACCAACAGCGGCGTCACCAACCCGAACGCCGCGAACGCCAGGGCGGGCAGCATGCCGAACACACCGACGACGGCGGAGCCGAAGCCAAGGTCCGCTCCGATGGGATCCAGCAGCGGGGTGATGGAGGTGACCGCGGTGCGCAGCGTCAGCGCCGAGAGCACGATGGCGATGAGCACGATGGCGCGCCCGGTCCACAGTGGTCGAACCACCGGTGGCCCGAGACTCGCCTGCCCGGTCGTGGACGTTGACATCGGCACCCCTAGTCCTCTTGCGAATCGCGATCGGTGAATCATAGGATGACCAGACGATTCACGCCACTACGGCCCGCACCCATCCGGAGCTGCACGTGCAGTCAGCGCACCGCTCGACCCTGATTTCGCAGGTGACCGCCCAGCTTCGTGCCGAGATCGGCGAGGGACGGTGGACGGTGGGTACAAAGATTCCGCCGGAGCCTGCCCTCGCCGAGCTGACGGGGACCGGCCGCAACACCGTGCGCGAGGCGGTGCAGGCGCTGGTGCATGCCGGTCTGTTACAGCGCCGCCAAGGGCTCGGCACGTTCGTGGTCGCCGAGTCCGAGCTCACCGCGGTGCTTGGCCGCCACCTCGCGCTGTCCCACCACCGCGACGTTCTGGAGTTGCGTCAGGCCCTGGACGTGCAGGCGGCGGCGCTCGCCGCTCAGCGCCGCGACGTCGAGGACGTCGCCGAGTTGCGGCGGTTGGTCACGGAGCGTCGCTGCGCCGCGCAATCCGGTGACAGCACCCGCTACGCCGCCGCCGACCTCGCCCTGCACCGCGGTGTCGTCGTGGCCAGCCACAACGGGCTGTACCTCGAGTTCTACGACTCGTTGCAAGGTGTCTTCGAGCCCGCTATTCACGACCATGTCGCCAGCGCCGCACCCGGCTACCACGCCGAACACGAGGAACTGGCCGACGCGGTGATCAGCGGCGATCCCGAACGCGCGGCGGCGGCGGCCCGGCACCTGCTGGACGCGCTGCGCGCTTGTGCGTGAGAGTTGGCGGCCTACCGCCAACT
>JALYVL010000121.1 GCA_030853285.1 Actinomycetota bacterium
GCGGGGAACACACCCAGACCGGTGGCTTGCCGCTGAGCCCGGTGTTGCCAACCGCGATACATGCCCCAGACGGCGAGCACCAACAGTGCCAACACCAACAGGCTCAGCAGGACTCTCATCGGGACCGGACCTCTCCGTGGTGGGCGGTGATCCGTCCGCGCAGCACCGTGGTGACCACGCGGGCGGGAAGCGTCATGCCCTCATAGGGGGTGTTGGCGGCGATGCTCGCCAACTCCGCACCGCGCACCGTCCACGTGGCGTCCGGGTCGATGAGCACCAGGTTGGCCGGCTCCCCCACCTCCAGCGGGCGGCCCTGGTCGGGCAGCCCGGCAATCTGCGCGGGGCGCTCACTCAGCACCCGGGCCACCCCGCGCCAGTCCAGCAGCCCGGTCTCCACCATGGCCTTGGCCACCACGGACAGCGCGGTCTGCAGGCCGAGCATGCCGGGCCGGGCGGCGGCGAACTCGCAGTCCTTGTCCTGCGGGGCGTGCGGGGCATGGTCGGTGGCCACGCAGTCGATGACCCCTTCGACCAGTGCGGTCCGCAGGGCGGCGACATCGGTGTCTTCGCGCAGCGGAGGGTTGACCTTGTTCACCGGGTCGTAGTCGGCCAAGCGAGAGTCGTCGAGCAGCAGGTGATGCGGCGTGACCTCGGCGCTGACCCCGATACCGGCCGCCTTGGCCCACCGCAGAATCTCCGCGGTGCCGGCCGTCGAGGCGTGACAGACGTGCACGCGCGCGCCTGCGTCGCGGGCCAACAGGCAGTCGCGGGCCACGATCGACTCCTCCGCGGCCCGCGGCCACCCGGTGAGTCCGAGGCGGGCGGCCGTGGCACCCTCGTGCGCCTGCGCGCCACCGGTCAGTCGGGGCTCCTCGGCGTGCTGGGCCAGCAGCACGTCCAGGGCGCTCGCGTACTCCAGCGCCCGGCGCATCAACAGTGGGTCGGCGACGCAGTGCCCGTCGTCGGAGAACATCCGGACGCCGCTGGCGGCCATGGTGCCCAGCTCGGCCAGCTGCTCACCCCGCAGTCCCACGGTCACCGCGCCCACGGGATGCACGTCGACCAATCCGGCGCGCAGACCCGCCTCACGGACGAAATCGGTCACCATCACCGTGTCCGCCACCGGGTCGGTGTTGGCCATCGCGAACAACGCGGTGTACCCACCCAGCGCCGCGGCGGCGGAGCCGGTGGCGATGGTCTCGGTGTCCTCCCGTCCTGGCTCGCGCAGGTGGGTGTGCAGGTCGACGAAGCCAGGCAGCGCGATGAGTCCCGCGCCGTCGATCACCTCCGCATCCGGGACGCCCAGTCCCACCCCCAGCCGCTGGATCTCCCCGTCGGCCAGCAACAGATCGGTGGGCTCACCCTCCCCGTACAGCCGTACGCCGGTGATCAGCAGACTCACGTGTGCACTCCTGACTCTGATCCGGCCAGTAGCTGGTACAGCACCGCCATCCGGATGTGCACACCGTTGCGGACCTGGGCCAGCACCGCGGCACGGGGCGAGTCGGCGACCGCGGAGGCGATCTCCATACCCCGCACCATCGGGCCGGGGTGCAACACCACGGCATGGCCTTCCAGTAGCGCCAACCGCCGCTCCGACAAGCCGTAGCGCACCGAGTACTCCCTCGCCGAGGGGAAGAACCCGCCGTGCATCCGTTCGGCCTGTACCCGCAGCATCAGTACCGCATCCGCCGTGGGGAGCTCGGCGTCGAGGTGGTGGGACACCGTGACGCGGGGGTCCCACTGCGCGACACCGTAGGGCAGCAAAGTGGGTGGAGCGACGACGACGACGTCGGCGCCCAGGGTGGCGAGCAGCGTGGCGTTGCTGCGGGCCACCCGGCTGTGCAGGACGTCGCCCACGATCGCCACCCGTCGGTCGCGCAGATTGCCCAGCCGCTGGCGCAGGGTCAGCGCGTCGAGCAGGGCCTGGGTGGGGTGCTCGTGGGTGCCGTCGCCTGCGTTGACCACCGCCGGGCCGTCGCCACCGGCGGAGGTCCAGGCGGCGATGCGGTGGGCGGCCCCGGACGCGGGGTGCCGCACGATCAGGCAGTCCGCACCCGCCGCGCGCAGCGTCAGTGCGGTGTCCCGCAGCGACTCGCCTTTGGACGCCGACGAGCCCTTCGCGCTCACGTTGATGACGTCGGCACTCATCCACTTGCCGGCAACCTCGAAGGACACCCTGGTGCGGGTGGAGTCCTCGAAGAACACCGTCATCACCGTCCGCCCCCGCAGGGTGGGGAGCTTGCGGACCTCGCGCCCGAGCAGCGCCTGCTCGAAGGACTCCGCGTCGTCCATGATCGCGGTCGCGGCCTCGGCGGACAGATCGCCGGCGGAGAGCAGATGCCTCACGCGGTGGTTCCTGGAGTGCGCAACAGCACCGCGTCGCGACCGTCGTGCTCACTGAGCAGGACGGCAACGTCCTCGGTGCGGGCAGTCGGAATGTTCTTGCCGACATAGTCCGCCCGCAGCGGCAGCTCCCGGTGACCGCGGTCGACCAGGACCGCCAGCTGCACACTGCGCGGACGACCGAGATCGCGCAGGGCGTCCAGCGCCGCGCGGACGGTGCGGCCGGAGAACAACACGTCGTCAACCAACACGACCAGCGCGTCGTCCACCCCACCGGGCGGGACCGAGGTCTGCCCGAGTGCGCGAGACGGTTGCCTGCGCAGGTCGTCGCGGTAGAGCGTGGTGTCCAGGGAACCCAGTTCGGGGCGGACCCCGGAGAACTCGGCGACGCGGTCGGCGAGGCGAGCGGCCAGGCTACTACCTCGGGTGGGTATGCCGAAGAGCACGACCCGCGGCGCGTCCACGGCGTCCAGCGCGGTCTTCTCGATGAGCTGGTGGGCGATGCGGGCCACAGTACGAGCAACGTCAGCGGCGCTGAGCAACTCGCGCTCATGCTCCTCGTGCTCGTCGTGCGGGCCGATCGCCTCGGGTGCCCGGGGCATCCGAGACCTCCTTCCCCGCCTCACTGGACGGGTTGTTAAAGGATGTCGAACAGGTACGCAAAGACTAACAGCGAGCAGATGTCGGTAGGATTTGACCTCTGCACTCGCGCGTCGTCCTTGGCCGAACGCGATCTGACGACGGGAAGAGGGCGCCATGTCCGAGTACGCGAAGGCCTTGGGGGCAACACTGCGCGACGTGCGTCAGCGGGCAGGGATGTCCCTGCAACGGGTGGAGGAACGGTCCAACGGCCGTTGGAAAGCTGTCGTGGTCGGCTCCTACGAGCGGGGGGACCGGGCAGTGACCGTAAACAAGCTCGCCGAGCTGGCCCGCTTCTACGGCGTACCGATGAGTGAGCTGCTCCCGCCGGACGATCTCGGCGTCGGCCAGGCGGCGCCCCCGCCGATCGTGCTCAACCTCGACCGCTTGCACGAGCTGCTCGGCGAGAACATCGAGCCGCTGGCCCGCTACGCCGCCGACATCGCGCAGCGGCGTGGCTCGCACGAGACCCTCATGCAGATCCGGTCAGCTGACCTGGACGCGATTGCCGAGCTGTACTCGCTGACCACCGATCAACTTGTGAATCAGCTGATTTCGTGGAAAGTGCTACCTGCGGGCGTCGCGTAGCTCAGCTCGGGGCTGTGTCGTCGACCCTGGGCGCGCTTGACGTAGGCACCGCCGCGGCTGCCGCCCGGACCTGAGGCGCCACCAGGACCACCTGGCCCAGCACCCCGTTGACGAAACCCGGGGAGTCGTCGGTGGAGAGCTGCTTGACCAGTTCCACCGCCTCGTCCACCGCGACCACCGGGGGAACGTCCACGGCATGGAACAACTCCCACACAGCGACCCGCAACACAGCGCGGTCCACGGCGGGCAATCGATCCAGTGTCCAGCCCTGCAGGTGGGCGGAGATCACCTCGTCGAGCCGGTCGAGGTTTTGGGCGACTCCGCTCACCATGGTCAGCGTGTATTCGTTCACCGGTGTCACGGTCGGGTCATCACGGCCCATCCGGGCGCGCTCGATCGCGATCCCGACCGGGTCCACGTCGCGGGCCTCGGCCTCGAACAGGAAGTCGACCGCCCGTTTACGTGCCTTGCGCCGGGCCCCTCCTGGTTTGCGGGCCCGCTCCGGAACGGAGGACGGCGCCGCTTCGTGCGCGATCAGCTCGTGCTCGGCCGGCGGCTGGGCGTCTGCGGGCGTGCTCACTCAGGAGTTCACGCGGCCCAGGTAGCGGCTGTCGCGGGTGTCGACCTTGAGCTTGTCCCCGGTGTTGATGAACAGCGGCACCGCGATCTCGTAGCCCGTCTCCAGCGTGGCGGGTTTCGTGCCGCCGGTGGAGCGGTCCCCCTGCAGCCCGGGGTCGGTGTGTTGCACCACCAGCTCAACGGCCACCGGCAACTCGACGTAGAGCGGGAGGCCCTCGTTGAACGCGACCTGCACGGTCATGTTCTCCAACATGAAATTGGCTCCGTCGCCCACGGTGGCGCCGTTGATGTAGTGCTGCTCGTAGTCGTGGGAGTCCATGAAGACGTAGTCGTCACCGTCGCGGTAGAGGTAGGTCATGTCCCGGCGGTCGACGGTGGCGGTCTCCACCTTGACCCCGGCGTTGAACGTCTTGTCGTTGACCTTGCCGGTCAGCACGTTCTTCAGCGTGGATCGGACGAACGCTGGCCCCTTGCCCGGCTTGACGTGCTGAAAATCGGTGATCGTCCAGAGCTGGTTGTCGATCTTGAGAACCAGTCCGTTCTTGAAGTCGCTCGTGGATGCCACGCGGCTCCGCCTCTCTAGCTGTTACTCCGGCCGTGCTTCAGAGCACGAGAAGGTCTTTGGTGGTGAGCGTCAGCAGCTCCGGTGTGCTGTCGGTGACCACGAGAGTGTCCTCGATGCGGACCCCGCCGCGCCCTTGCAGGTACACGCCGGGCTCGACGGTCACTGCCGCGCCAGCGGACAGCATACCGGTGCCCGCAGCACCGATCCCCGGTGCTTCGTGAATTTGCAGCCCCACCCCGTGGCCGAGCCCGTGCAGGAACTGCTCGCCGTAGCCGGCATCCGCGATGATCTGGCGTGCGGCAGCATCGACCGCAGCGACCTCAGTGCCCGGCGACAGCGCCGCGCGCCCGGCGGCCTGAGCGGCGGACACCAGCTCGTAGATCTCGCGTTGCCATCCTGCGGGTTCGCCCAGCACCACCGTGCGGGTCATGTCCGAGTGATAGCCGTCGACCAGCGCACCGAAGTCCATCTTCACCAAATCTCCTGTTGCCACGACTGCGGCGGTGGGACGGTGGTGGGGCACCGCCGAGTTGGCACCCGCAGCCACGATGGTCTCAAAGGAGGGACC
>JALYVL010000122.1 GCA_030853285.1 Actinomycetota bacterium
AGGCGGTGCACGGGCTGGACTTGGTGGGCTGGCAGCTCGCCATCGCCGAGGGTGCCGCGCTACCCGCCGAGCCACCGCCCGCGCGCGGGCACGCCGTGGAGGTGCGGTTGTACGCCGAGGACCCGATGCACGACTGGCGCCCGGCTTCGGGTGTGTTGCACCGTTTCCACGTTCCCGGTGTTGACGCAGAATTTGCGGTGCCTGCCGGGGAGCACGGGTTGCGCTGCGACAGCGGGGTACGCAGCGGTGACGTCATCGGCGTGCACTACGACCCGATGCTGGCCAAGCTCATCGCCCACGCGCCGGACCGGGCCTCGGCGCTGCGCCGGTTGTCGGCGGCCCTGCGCGGCGCCCAGCTGCACGGGCTCACCACCAACCGTGAGCTGCTCATCGGACTGCTCGGCAACCGCGAGTTCGTCCCGACCGGTTGCGACACCGGGTATTTGGACCGCAACGACCCCGCAGCATTGAGTGCCCAGCCCAGCACTGAGACGGTGCAGGTCTCCGCGCTGGCCGCGGCCCTCGCGCTCGCCGAGCAGCACCACGCCGCATCGTCGGTGAACGCGGCGCTGCCCACCGGGTGGCGCAACCTCCGCTCCCAGCCACACGTCACCGGCTTCACCCACCGCGACGAGCCCCTGGAGATCCGGCACAGCGTCACCAGGGGAGTACTGTCCGCCGACCTCGACGCCGAGCTCATCTCGGCAGCGCCGGACCGGGTGCTGATGCAGCATGGGAACGTCACCCAGCGCTTCGTCGTGCACCGCTACGGCGATGCGATCGACGTTGATTCCCCCCTTGGCGCGGTCAGCCTCACGGTGGTCCCGGCGCTGCCCGAACCGACCGAGCACCTGGCCGCCGGGGCCATGGTGGCGCCCATGCCCGGTTCGGTCATCCGGGTCAGCGTCCAGCCGGGCGAGCAGGTCGAGGCCGGGGCGGAAATCCTGGTGCTGGAGGCCATGAAGATGGAACACCGCGTACTCGCCCCCGAGGCCGGTGAGGTCACCGAAATAGTGGTGACCCAAGGACAACAGGTCGAGGCGGGCGCCGTGCTCGCCGTCATCACCGGAGGACAGTCATGAGCGCATCGTTCACCGAAACCGAAGAACGCCAGGAACTTCGCAAGGCCGTCGCCGCACTGGGCGCGGAGTTCGGCGGCGACTACCTGCGCGAGTGCGTTCGCGCCGGCAAGAAGACCACCGAACTGTGGTCCAAGGCGGGCGAGCTCGGCTACCTCGGCGTCGGCATCAGCGAAACCTACGGTGGTGGCGGCGGGGACATCGGCGACCTCGCGGCGGTGTGTGAGGAGCTCGCCGCGGCCGGTTCGCCGATGCTGCTCATGGTGGTGTCACCGGCCATCTGCGCCACCATCATCGAGAAGTTCGGCACCGAGGAGCAGCGCCAGCATTGGCTACCCGGTTTTGCCGACGGCACCACCACAATGGCTTTCGGTATCACCGAACCCGACGCCGGCTCCAACAGCCACGAGCTGTCCACCGCGGTGCGCCGGGACGGGGACGAGTGGGTGCTCAACGGCGGCAAGTACTACATCTCCGGCGTGGACGAGGCCTCGCACGTGCTCATTGTCGCCCGGCACACCGACGAGCAAGGCAACCGCGGACTGCCCTCGGTGTTCATCGTGCCCACCGACGCGCCCGGGTTCACCTTCCAGCCCATCGAAATGGACATCGTCTCCCCGGAGAAGCAGTTCACGCTGTTCTTCGACGACGTCCGCCTGCCCGCCGACGCCATCGTCGGCGATCCCAACGCCGGCCTCACACAGCTTTTTGCCGGCCTCAATCCGGAGCGGATCATGGCCGCCTCCTTCGCCACCGGGCTCGCCCGTTATGCGTTGAACAAGGCCACCGAGTACGCCCGAACCCGCAACGTGTGGTCGACCCCGATCGGGGCGCACCAGGGCATCGCGCACCCGTTGGCCCACTGTGCCATTCAGCTGGAACTGGCCCGGGTGATGACCCAGAAGGCTGCCGCGCTGTACACGGCGGGGGAGCCGGGAGCCGGAGAGGCGGCGAACATGGCCAAGTACGCGGCAGCCGACGCCTGCTGCGCCGTTGTCGACCAAGCGATCCAGACCCACGGTGGGAACGGGCTCGCCTCGGAGTACGGGCTGGGTTCGCTGCTCGGGGCGTCGCGGGTGATGCGGATCGCGCCGGTGAGCCGGGAGATGATCCTCAACTACGTCGCCGGACACACCCTGGGGCTGCCGCGTTCCTACTGAGGCAGGCGCGGAGAATTACGCCATGAACGGTATGCATGCGGACCTTTCCGGGCTCGATTCGCTGGTCGTCAACCTGACCCATCGCGCGGTCCTCGGCGACCTGACCACCCGCGGCGTGCACACCTACGGTGACCGGGCGGCGGTGATCGACGGTGACCATGTGCTGAGCTACCGGCAGTTGGATTCGTACGCGAACGCGGTCGCCCGCGGGCTACTGGATCGTGGCCTGCGACGTGGTGACGGCGTGGCGCTGCAGATTCAAAACCGGTGGGAATTCGTCGTCACCTTCTTCGCGTGCGCGAAGATCGGCGTGGTCGCGCTGCCGGTCAACCTGGCACTCGCCGCCACGGACATCGCCTACCAGCTGACAGACAGCGGCGTTCTGGCCGTGGTGACCGAGGAAGCATTTCTGCCGGTGCTGGAGGAGGCACTTACGCCCGATTGTGCCGTGGAGTCGGTCTATGTCATCGGCGCCGTGCCCGACGCGGTGGCGGATCGCCCGGCGTATGATTGGTTGGCCCTGCTCGAGCACGCCGCAGCTGCGGTGGAAGTCTTCGTCGACGACCGCGACATCCTGCATTGCCTCTACACCTCCGGCACGACCTCCTTGCCCAAGGGTGTGGTCACCAGCCATGTCTCCGTCCTGATCGCGGTGCTCACCTCGGCGTTGGAGCTGGGACTACGGCGGAGGCGGCAAGGATTCGTGATGCCGATCGTGTTACCGCTGTTTCACGTCACCGCCCTGGACGTGTTGCTGCTCCCGGTACTGCTGACCGGCGGCACCGCGGTGCTGCACCGCGGGTTCGAACCAGCTGCCGTGGTGCAGGACTTCGCCGAGTACCGGGTCACCCACATTGCCCTGCTACCGGCGATGTGGGCCGCGGTTCTGGATGTTCCGGCGCTGCAAGACGTTGACACCAGCACGCTGGAGACCGGCTTCTACGCGATGGCTCCGATGCCGGCGCAGCGGCTGCAGGCGATCCGGGCGGCGTTCCCCGCGGCGACCATCGTTCTCGGTTCGGGGCAGACCGAGACCACACCGCTGTCGGAACTGCAGTGGCCGGAACACCAGGGCGAGAAGGACGACTCCTGGGGCCCGGCCGTTGCGACCACCGATGTGCGCATAATGGGTCCCGCCGGTGGGCTATTGGCAGCGGGCGAGGAGGGCGAGATCGTCTACCGGACGCCGCAGCTGATGGACGGCTACTGGAACAATGCCGCGGCCAACACGCAGGCCTTCGCGAACGGCTGGTTTCATGGTGGGGACATCGGCTACCTCGACGATGAAGGGGTCGTCTGGTTCACCGACCGCACAAAGGACATGATCAAGACCGGTGGCGAGAACGTCTCCTCGGTCGAGGTCGAGCGCGTCATTCTCGCCCACGGCGCGGTCACCGAATGCGCCGTGGTCGGGTTACCCGACGACCGGTGGGGCGAGGCAGTCAGCGCGTTCGTCGTGTCACGGCCGAGCCTCGTGCTCGACGTAGAGGTATTGCGCAGCCATTGCCGGGCCAATCTGGCTGGTTTCAAGGTTCCCAAGCAGTTCTTCTCGTCGATCAGCTACCCAAGACCGCGACCGGCAAGATCAAGAAACACGAGGTACGCACCGGCCGGCACTAGGTCAGGGTTGGCATCCGGAGATCGCGAGCAGCTCCGCTGGCAGGGTGCCCTGCATCTGCACCGCGCTGCCGCTCCACCGGTAGTTGACTGACGCGCGTCCACTGCTTGCCGCGTTGGACTCGCCCTGCCGTGGCCACTTGTAGGTGACGCCGATCGAATCGTTGCTGGTGGTCCCGATGGAGGTGAAGCCGAACGCGCACTTGGTGGTGATGCCGAGGTAGCGGCCCTGGTGAAAGAGCATGATCTGCTGCGGTGAGCTTCCGGTCCCACCTGGCATGTAGTCAGTACCGACGACGATGTCACGAGAACGTCCTACGGGAAAGATTGCAGCCCAAACGACGGCGGTTCAACGCACCGTGCGCATCAGACCTTCCTGTACCACCGCGGCCACCAGGTTGCCGGCCCGGTCGAAAATCCGCCCCTGGGTCAGCGCTCGGCCGTAGCCCGCCGACGGCGACGTCTGGTCGTACAGCAGCCAGTCGTCGGCGCGGAAGGGACGCAAGAACCACAACGCGTGATCCAGCGAGGCGCCCTGGGTATGGGTGTGGGGATGGGGCACCCGGGCCGAGCCGAGCAGCGTCATGTCGCTCATGTACGCGAGCACGCACACGTGGAACACCGGGTCGTCGGGCAACGGGTGGCGGTAGCGGAACCACACCCGTTGCTGGGCGGCGACACCGGGGCGGGCATCCACCTCGGCGGCGGGAATGATGCGGATGTCCCAGTCCGGCCATTCCTTCTGGAACCACTCACCCACAGCATCCGACGACCCTCCCACGTTGGCCAGCGACTCCGGCGAGGGCGCCGCAGGCATCGTGTCCTGGTGCTCGGGGCCCTCGTCGCCCACGTGAAATGACGCCGACATCGAAAAGATGGCCTTGCCGTTCTGCATTCCGGTAACTCGTCGGGTGGCGAACGAGCGGCCGTCCCGCACCCGGTCTACCTGGTAGGTCGTCGGCACCTTTGGCGCACCGGGTCGAAGGAAGTAGCCGTGCAGCGAGTGCACCTGCATCTCGTCGCGGACGGTGTGCACGGCCGCGACCAGTGCCTGTCCGGCCACCTGCCCACCAAAGGTTCGCTGCAGGGTCGTGTCCGGTGAGCTGCCCCGGAAAACATCGTCTTCGACGTGCTCGACCGTCAGAACCTCATGGATGGTGGCCACAGATCTCCTCGGTGCTCGGCCGGTGAGGACCGGTCAGGCCCGCCGGGTGACCCTACCCAGTCACCAATGTGCCCAGCAGCGCTGCCGTCAACTCGGCCAGGTCGGCATCCGAGGCGGCGCCGAGCGCATCAAATGCACCGGAACTGCGACCGAGGGCAACACCGGCCAAGGCGGCGATCGCCACTTCTGCCCGAAGCTCCGGAGCCGGCACGTTCTCCTTCCGCAGCCTGCTGATGAGCGGATCTGTGAG
>JALYVL010000123.1 GCA_030853285.1 Actinomycetota bacterium
GCCGTCGTGGTCGGCGCGGTGAACGCCGTCCGGTCCGACGATCCAGCAGCCGCTCGCATCAGCGTGCAGGGTTCGGCCTTGATGGAGGGCTTGCTCCGGGGTGAGGATGACACCGCGCCAGGTGATTTCATCGACCACCACACCGTCGCGCAGGTGCACCAGCAGGGGCAGACGGACGTCGGCGACCCACAGCTCGCGGCCATGGGCGGCGAGTCCACCTGGCACGATCGCGGGGCGTCGCGCATACGGCGGAACGTCGTCGAGGTCGAGGTCGACCAGCACACCGGTCTCCCGGGTCCACGGGTCCGGTGCGACCATCGCCCGCCCGACGCCGTGAGCGCCGCGGGGTCCGGGAACCAGTCCGTGGTCGAAGCGGAGCGGGCCGGTGCCAAGCTCGCGGAGCGCTTGCGCCGACGCAACGCGTCGCCAATCAGGAACACCGCCTCCGGTCCGCTCGTAGGTCTCGGTGACCATGCGGGCACGGGTGATGCGACCGCGGGTCAGGGTGGGCACCCCGTAGGACCACTCGCCGGTGATCGTGCCGCGCAGCTCGAGGTGTCCGACGGCGGGGCGAGGCGTGAGCCAACGGGCGCTCCACCCGTCACCGTGCAGCTGGATCCGCCACATCGGCGGGTCGTCGCGCACCCGGCCGGACCAGTCCTTGCCCCGCGACGGGGGTGTGGTGTCCAGGGGTTCGGCGCGGACTCTGTAGGCGCGGGCCAGCGCGTCCGGTTCGTCGTCGGGCACCTCGCGGAAGCCCAGCACGTAGGAGCCGACGGCGCCGACCACCGGCGCGGCGGTGTGGCCGTCTTCGATGGGCAAGGTGTCGACGTGTACCGGTATCACCCGGTGCGGGCGGGTTAGTGGTACAGGAGCGGTGGGCTCGATGCCCGGTGCGGTCACCGCGGTGAGGTAGAGCCGATCTGCTCAGTCATGCTTCTCACTGTAGCGGTCACTGCTCTGGGCGACCCGTCACGGAGCATGCAACGACGGCGACCGAACACAGTCGCCGTCGATGATGACGGAGCGTCCCGATACGCAGCTCAGTACCGCTCTCGGCGAGCTTGGTTGGGTCTCGGTGCGGCAGCGTGGTAGCCACGTCCGCCTCAAACACGCCATCGAACACTGTCGCTTGTCATTCCGCTCCATCACGAACTCAAGCGCGGCAAGCTGGCCAGAATTCTCGCCCGACGCGGGTGTCGACCGGGATGAGTTGCATTCACCGTTCTGAATTGATCTGCACTCGGTGGTTGGACAGCACTTGGACGCACGACGCTGTCTTCCGCGGAAGACTCCCGCCGAACCCCGTTCAGCTCTTCTGCGGCGATCGGTAGTTGCGCCGAAACCGCCGATACAGCAGCGGAGCGTCCAGGACGAGGACCACGATCCACAGCACACCGCAGATCGACTTCAGCAGTGACCCGCGCGGAGCAAGCAGGTTCACCACGAAGAGCGCGCTGATCACGACGACCAGGACCAGAGACACACGGTCCTGCCATGAGGGCAGTCCGCTGACGATGGCTTCACTGTCTGCATCGGTGGTCAGCACCAGCCAGTCCGTCGCCTTCGTCGGGGACCGCAGGAAATGCGCACGCTCCGTGACGTGAGCCGTGTACAACGTCACCTTTTCCTCCTCTTCCAGCGTGACGGCGACGCGTGGGCTCCTCCGGTTTGTCGCGTAAGACGTCTGTATCGTGTGGTCGCCGGAGTCCACCTCGTACGTCGCCGACTTCCCGCGTCGCAAGCCGCCCTCGGCGGCGTCGTCGATGGTGACGTCGAAGCGCTTGCGGACCGCAAGCCATGCCGCGGTGCGCGCCACCGTGATGAGCCGTCATTGCGTCCCTACTGCCGAGAGCCCGGTGTCGCCTCCTCCGAATCGGCGGCGACCACGGTCACGTTAACCGGTTTACGTGCAATGCGTGCCCACGCTTCGGCTGGTGGCGATGACGTCGTTCATTCGAGCGAGGAATGCGGTGGCGGCCGCAAGTTCCGGCTTATCGAATTCCTGCATGGCTGTGACCATGGCCTCGAACAGCGGCCCGAAGAACGTCCACTCCAGCTCGATGGCACGCCCCTCGATGACCAACAACACGCGACGCCGGTCGAGGGGGTCGCGTGTGCGGCGCTCTCGAGTCGATCGATCAGCGCGGTCGTTCCCGCTGAGTTGAGCCCGAGTTGTTCGCCGAGTCGACGATCGTGCCAAGCGCCATTGGTTCAGACGTCGCCACGCTTCAGCGCCATGACCTCGTCCGTGCTCATCGGAACGCCGCCATGGTCAGCGACCGTAGGCCACGTCGACGTGGTAATTGGTGAACCCGAGCTTGGTGTAGGTGTGCACCGCGGCGGTGTTGTCGGACTCCACGTACAGCAGCGCGGTCGACAATCCGGCCGCGCGTAGGTGGTGCAACCCGGCGAGGGTGAGCACGCGGCCCAGCCCGCGGCCTTGAGCCTGCGGAGACACCCCGACGACGTAGACCTCGCCGAGCGCGGGATCGCCGCCCTCGGGCGGATGCACCTTGGTCCAGTGGAAGCCGAGCAGCTGATCGTCATCGTCCACCGCCAAAAAGAAGCCCGCGGTGTCGAACCACGCCTCGGCCCGGCGTTGCGCGAGTTCGTCCGGGCCCCAGCCGCCCTGCTCGGGGTGCCAGGCGAAGGCCGCGTTGTTCACGGCGAGCACGGCGTCGTCATCGGCGACGGGCTCGTAGGTGCGCAGTCGAACACCTTGAGGAACAGCCAATTCCGGAAGATCTGCGCCACTGAGATCGAGGCGCATCTGCCACAACTCGCGTCGGCTCACCAGTCCCAGCCGGCGCGCCAGCCCTTGGGCCCCGATGCCGTCGCCGTGCGCCCACACGCGCACCTCGGGGCCACTGCGCAGCGCTTCGGTCACCAGTGCGCTGCCCGTCCCGCGCCTGCGGTGCTCGGGCGCAACGACAACCTCCGCCATGAGCTCGTCGGCGCCGAGCTGGGCGTAGCCGGTGATCACTCCACCCTTGGTGACCAGCAGGTGTCGGCCCTTCTCGGCCAGCGCCAGTAGCACCTGCTCCGAGACAGGGGCGACGCCGTCCGCGTCGGTAGCCGCCGTCACCAGCTCGCGCACCTGTCCCTGCTGCGCAGCGTCTAGCACGGACGTCCAGCTGGGCTTGTTCACGCGCGCATCCCACTCAGCCTGCTCGGCTCCGGTGGGTCGGGAACCGAGTCGTCCACGTCCGGCGGCGTCGGACCCCTACTCGGACGCACCGCCTTGTAGCCCACATTGCGCACCGTGCCGATCAGCGCTTCCTGGTCCGCGCCGAGCTTGGCCCGCAGCCGACGCACGTGCACGTCCACCGTCCGGGTGCCACCGAAGAAGTCGTAGCCCCACACCTCGTGCAGCAGTTGCGCGCGGGTGAACACCCGGCCCGCGTGCTGCGCCAGGTACTTCAGCAGCTCGAACTCCTTGTAGGTGAGGTCCAGCGGCTTGCCCCGCAGCCGGGCGCTGTAGGTGTCTTCGTCGATGACCAGCTCGCCCAGGGTGACCAGGCTCGACCCGTCGTCGGCGTTGGCGCGGAGAAAGCGCCCGACCAGCAGCCGTAGCCGCGCGTCGAGCTCGGCAGGACCGGTCCCGGACAGCAACACGTCGTCCAGTCCCCACTCCGGGTTGACGGCAACCAGACCGCCCTCGGTGAGGATGGCCACCACCGGAACGTTTACCGTCGCGCCGCCGAGCAGGCGGCACAGGCTCCTGGCCCCGGCCAAATCCGTGCGGGCATCCACCAGTGCGAGGTCGCAGGTGCCCGCCTCCAGCAATGCCGGTACCTCGGGCGCCACCGACCGTACGGAGTGGGACAACAGGGCAAGCGCGGGGAGGACCGCCTCCGGTTCGGGGTCGGCGGTGAGCAGCAACAGGTCCATGCGGCCTCCCTGCTCGTGTGGTGTGCTCGTCAAGAATAGCCGCAGCACGCCCACCGGATGGCCACCTCGCGCAGGTCCATCGTGGAGGATGGTCCGGTGCGCACCCTTGTCTTCACCGTGCTGGGATTGATCCTGGTTGCGGTACTGGCCGACTACGGCACGGCGTCCTACGCCGAATACCGCGTGTCCAAGCAGGTCCGCCAGGAGCTCTCCTTGAACACCGACCCCGACGTGCGGATCGCTGGCTTCCCCTTTCTCACCCAGGTTGCGCAGAGCGACTTCCGCCAGGTGAGCGTCCGCGTGGTCGGCGTGCCGATGGCCGAGCTCGGCAACGTGACCCTCGAGTCGACGCTGCACGACGCGAAGGTGTCCGCGTCGCAAATTTTCGGTGGTGACCTGGATCAGATCGTCGTCGGCGAGTTGGACAGCAGGATCCGCATCGACGACACCCAGCTCGGTCAGCTCATGGGCATCTCCGACCTCAAGGTCTCCAAGCCCGAGGCCGATCCCAGCTTGGGGGCCAGTGGCGGAGGCGTTCACAAGCAACCCGAGAGCGGCATCGTGTTGACGGGGACAGTGAACTTCGGCGAGCAGCGCAAGTCCCAGGAGGTGAGCGTCAACGCCGACCTCGCCTTGGAGGGCAAGCAGGTGCGCATCATCGCCACCGGCTTCGCGCTGGGTGGCCAATCCAACAAATCGACGACGCTGGCGCCGCCGCTGGCAGAGATCGCGATGCAGAAGTTCACCCGCACCCTCGACTCCGACTACCTGCCCTTCGGCATCGCCCCGACCACGGTGCACGCGGAGGGCGCCGATATCGTGGTGGAGGGCAAGGGCACCAACGTGGTGCTCAACCGGTCGGCCCGCTCGTGATCGGTCTGTGGGTACTGCTCGCCGCAGTGCTGGTGGCAGTACTGATCGGCGTGGCGGTGCGCCGCCACTCCGGGTCCGTCCGGCCGGTCACGGCCGGTGCGCCCGCGGAGCTCACGAGCCTGCTGGCGGAGGCTGGCTTCACGCATCCCGGCGCTCCACTACTGCTGCATTTCTCGGCTCCGTGGTGCGGACCGTGCGCCGGGGTGCGGCGGGTGGTCGACCAGATTGCGGGCGAACTGCCATGGTTGGGCCACCTCGAGGTCGATGTGACGACGCATCCTCAGTTCTCCGCGGCGCTGCGGGTGCTGTCCCTGCCCACGGTGCTGGTCTACGACGCAAGCCTGCAGCAGCGGTTTCGGGTGGCCGGAGCGCCCAGCGTGGGAGATCTGCGCGCGGTGCTGGCGCCAATGGCCCCTGGCGATGCGGTACCGGGATCGGCCGACGGGTAGAGTCGTGCCCGTGTTCACCTGGCAGGAGCTGCTGCTCACCCGTCGCCGCAC
>JALYVL010000124.1 GCA_030853285.1 Actinomycetota bacterium
ACGGTCTTGCCTACCCCGCGCAGGCCGGTGAGCACCAGGCTGCGCTCCGGGCGCCCATGCGACACCCGCTCGACCAGGACGTCGAACGCAGCCAGCTCACGGTCGCGGCCGGCGAGTTCGGGCGGGCGCTGCCCGGCGCCGGGGGCAAAGGGGTTCCGTACTGGGTCCACTCTCGGACCGTATCGAGGTTTCTAGGACGCGTCCGATAGGCGCGCAGACGGCGGCAGTCCGCGGCAGCTCCATGCTCAGCGCTCCAGGATCGCCGTCACACCCTGCCCGCCAGCGGCGCAGATGGAAATGAGGCCACGGCCGGACCCCTTCTCCGCCAGCTGCTTGGCCAAGCTCGCCACGATGCGTCCACCGGTAGCCGCGAACGGGTGCCCCGCGGCCAGCGAGGACCCGTTGACGTTGAGCTTGGACCGGTCGATCACACCCAGCGCACGATTTAGCCCCAGGTGCTCGCGGCAGTACGTCTCGTCCTCCCAGGCAGCCAACGTGGCCAGCACCTGCGACGCGAACGCCTCGTGGATCTCGAAGAAGTCGAAGTCGGCGAAGGTCAGCCCGGCCCGCGTGAGCATGCGCGGTACCGCGTACGTGGGTGCCATCAGCAGGCCGTCCGCACCGTGCACGTAGTCGACGGCGGCGGTCTCGGAGTACGTCATCCACGCCTGCACCGGCAGTGAGTGCTCCGCCGCCCATTCCTCGCTGGCCAGCAGCACCGTCGACGCGCCGTCGGACAGCGGCGTGGAGTTGCCCGCGGTCATCGTCATCTTGGGGCCGTTGCCGAAGACGGGCTTCAGCTTGGACAGCTTCTCCACGGTGGAGCCCGGACGTAGGTTCTCGTCGCGGGACAGGCCGAGATAGGGCGTGATGAGGTCGTCGAAGAAACCTCGTTCGTAGGCCGCGGCCATTTTCTGGTGGCTCTCCGCGGCGAGCTGATCCTGGTCGGCCCGGGAAACGGTGAACTTCAGCGCGGTCTGCGCGGCGTGATCGCCCATCGACAGCCCGGTGCGGGGCTCTCCGTTGCGCGGAGTCTCCGGCACTATCTGTCCCGGCCGAAGCGAACCGAGCAGCTTGACGCGCCCTACCGTGCTCGGCGTGCGGTTGAGCTCCAACAGCACCCGGCGCAGCTCGTCGTTGACGGCGATCGGGGCGTCACTGGTGGTGTCCACCCCGCCGGCCACCCCAACCTCGATTTGGTTCAGCGCGATCTTGTTCGCCACCGTGATGGCTGCCTGCAATCCGGTGCCGCAGGCTTGCTGCATGTCCGTCGCGGGGGTCTCGGGCGAGAGCGCACTGCCGAGCACGCACTCCCGGATGAGGTTGAAGTCGCGGCTGTGCTTGAGCACGGCGCCGCCGACCACCTCCCCTAATCGCTGGCCCTGTAGGCCGAAGCGGCTGACCAGTCCGTCCAGTGCCGCGGTGAACATGTCCTGATTCGACGCTCGAGAATACTTGCTGTTCGAGCGTGCAAACGGAATGCGATTTCCGCCCAGCACCGCCACCGGGCGGCTGATGTGCCCCACTGGCGCGGTGGTTGTGCTGCGTTCGGACTGTGCGGCCACGGTTGTCTCCCAGGACTCGACGCTGTACTTACCGATGAGTATTGTTACTCACCAGTAAGTTTCTTGTCGACCCGGCCAGTCCTCTCTGAAGAAGGTGCAAGCAGTGACTTCGGCGCAGTTCAGCCCCCGCCAACCGTCTGACCGCTACTCCCAGCTCGTGCACTCCATGCCCGGCGCCTTCCTGGCCGGGCAGCTCGGCCTGCCGAAACCGGAGAAGTTGCACCGGTACCAGCCCGGAGAGCCGGCGCTGTCCGCGCCGGTGCTGGTGGGCGGCGCAGGACGTCTGGTCGAGCCAGTGCGTGAGTTGCTCGCCAACGACTATGAGCTGACGAACGATGCCCCCAAGTACGGCGCGCTGGTGTTCGATGCGACCGGGATCGCCAGCATCGATGAACTGGAACAGCTGCATGCTTTCTTCCATCCGGTGATTCGCCAGGTGGCGCCGAGTGGACGGGTCATCGTGCTCGGCACGCCGCCCGCAGACACCAGCTCAGCCCAGGAGTCCATCGCCCAGCGCGCACTGGAGGGCTTCACCCGCTCCGTAGGCAAGGAAGCCAAGCGCGGAGCCACCGCCCAGCTGGTCTACGTCTCCCCCCAGGCGGCCCCCTCGGCACTGGAGTCGACGCTCCGCTTCCTGCTGTCCGGCAAATCGGCTTACGTCTCCGGACAGGTCATTTCCATCAACACCCACGACGCCGCGGCGCCGACCGACTGGGCCAAGCCGTTGGCGGGCAAGGTCGCCGTAGTTACCGGCGCCGCGCGGGGTATCGGCGCGTCCATCGCCGAGGTGCTCAGCCGGGACGGCGCGCACGTGGTGTGCGCCGATGTACCCCAAGCCGGGGAGGCGCTGTCGCAGACGGCCAACGCGGTGGGTGGCAGCTCGCTGGCCCTCGACGTCACCGCGGCAGACGCCGGAGCCACGCTGGCCAACCACCTGCTCGAGCGCCACGGTGGCACGGACATCATCGTGCACAACGCAGGCATCACTCGCGACAAGACCCTCGGTGGCATGGACGCCGACCGCTGGAACGCAGTCATCGGGGTGAACCTCGCGGCGCCCGAACGCCTCACCGCCCAGCTGCTGGAGCGTGGCGCTTTACGCGAGGGCGGCCGGGTGATCGGGGTGTCCTCCATCGCCGGGATCGCCGGGAACAACGGTCAGACCAACTACGGCACCTCCAAGGCCGGCGTCATCGGCCTGGTGCAGGCTCTGGCCCCGGAGCTGGCCAAACGCGACATCACCATCAACGCGGTCGCTCCCGGGTTCATCGAGACCAAGATGACCGCGGCAGTACCCATCGTCATCCGCGAGGCCGGCCGTCGAATGAACAGCATGACGCAAGGCGGGTTGCCCGTCGACGTCGCCGAGACGGTGTCCTACTTCGCCAGCCCGGCGTCGGCTGCAGTCACCGGGCAGATCGTCCGCGTGTGCGGCCAGAGTCTGCTGGGTGCCTGAGCATGCAGACCGAGACCCTGACCGACGCGCCGGGGCTGACTCAGCCCTATCTGAAAGCGGCGTTGGCGGCACTACCGCTGCCCGGCGGACGTCCGCAGCAGCTGCCGGAGCGGGAGCTGTTCCTGCCGGGTCTGACTGTGGATCGGGACCACCTGGCCGACTACGCGCGGGTGTGCGGCTTCCGCCTCGGCGAAACCTTGCCCCCGACGTACCTGCACGTGCTCGCCTTCTCGATGAGCATGAAGTTGATGACTGCAGGCGACTTCCCGTTCCCGTTGCTGGGGATGGTGCACGTGGCCAACCGCATCGAGACCACTCGCCCGGCGGGCGCCCAGGAGAGCTTCGACGTCACCGTCCGCGCCACCAATCTGCGCCCACACCGCCAGGGCCGCCAGCTTGACCTCATCACCGAGGTGGCCGTCGGCGACGAGCGGATCTACACCGGTACCAGCACGTACCTCCGCAAGGGCAGCGGCGGATCAGAGACCGCATCCTCGGAGCCCAGGATGGACATCCCCGAGGGCACCTCGGCCACCTGGAAGCTGGATGACGGACTCGGTCGTCGCTACGCCGCAGTCTCCGGAGACCGCAACCCGATTCACCTACATGCCCTGAGTGCCAAGGCTTTCGGCTTTCCCCGTGCCATCGCGCACGGGATGTGGAGCGCGGCGAGGTGCCTGGCCGCACTGGAGGGGCGCCTGCCCGAGTCGATGGACTACACCGTGGCCTTCCACAAGCCGATCCTGCTACCGAGCTCGGTGATCTTCTCCACCGCCGAGACCACGACAGGCTGGGAGCTGGGCCTCCGAAACGCCAAGAAGGACACCTCGCACCTGAGCGGGATCATCACTACGCTTCGATGATGGCGATCGAGCTGCCCGAGCTGCTGCTGCCCGACGCCGCCGCGTGGCGGGCGTGGCTCATGGCGCATGACGACGCACCGGGCGTGTGGTTGGTGCTGCACAAGAAGGGCGGCACGGTTACTTCCCTGACCTACGACGAGGCGCTGGACGAAGCCCTGTGCTTCGGCTGGGTCGACGGCCAGAAGGGCAGCCGGGACGGCGACAGCTTCCGCCAGCGCTTCACCCCCCGCACCTCCCGTAGTGCCTGGTCTGCCCGCAACGTCGCGCACGTCGATCGGCTCACCAAGGCCGGGCGAATGCACCTGGCTGGACAGGCGGCGGTGCAGGCAGCGAAGACCAACGGACGGTGGCACAAGGCGTACGCCGGACAGGGCAGTGCCGAGATGCCGGAGGATCTGGCCGACGCGATCGCCGCCAACCCGGCCGCCCAGGCCACGTTTGGGCACCTGAACGCCACGAATCGGTACGCGCTGACCTACCGGGTCAACGCCGTCACGCGTCCGGAGACCCGCGCACGCAAGATCGCCCAGTTCGTGGAGATGCTTGCCCGCGGCGAGACCATCTACCCCCAGCAGACGCACTAGTTCTGTTTGCGGCGGCCGCCGAGCCCGTGCCAGGCGAAGTCGATCAGCAGCGCTGCTGACGCGCGCGGATCCGGATCGGACTGGTCCAGCATCCGGTCGATCAGCGCTTCACCGGCGCCGACCAACGCGACCGCGAGGCTGTCGAAGTGCTCAGCGGGATGCTTGCCCCACGCCGAACGTTGCAACAGCTGCGACACCGCACCCACTGCTTGACGGTGGATGGCCATTGCCTGCTGGTCAAAGGGTGGCAGCAGCCGCGCCTGGCGGTAGAGCACCAGCCAGATGCTCCGATGCGCAGCAGCGAAGGTGAAGACCGAGTTGATGCCGTTAGCCACCTGGTCGCGGGGCGGTAGCTCCGGACGCACCGCGGAGGTGACTGCGTCGAGAAAACGCACCGCCTCGCGGTCGATGCACGCCGCGAACAACTGCTCCTTGGAGCCGAGGTACAGATATAACATCGGCTTGGAGATCTGCGCCGCAACCGCGATGTCGTCCATCGAGGCACCATGAAACCCGTTGTGCGCAAACACGGTGACAGCGGCGTCGAGCATCTGCCGCTCTCGCACGGCGCGCGGCAACCGCTTGGTCCCGCTCACCATGTCATCCTCCGCTCGGCGTCTTGCGCCCTACCCTACCGACGCGTAACCTTACTCGCCAGTAAGGTTTTTCCGACCGCCTCTTCGAAAGGACCCGGCACCGCATGTTTTCACTCGAGCTCTCTGAGGAACAGATCGAGTTACAGAAGTGGGTGCACGGGTTCGCTGCCGACGTCGTTCGACCGGCCGC
>JALYVL010000125.1 GCA_030853285.1 Actinomycetota bacterium
CAAGGACCAGGGCATCGTGAAGACCCCGGTGCGGATCGGCCCGGACTGCTGGATCGCCACCAAGGTCACCGTGCTGCGCGGCACTCGGGTCGGTCGGGGTTGCGTGCTCGGGGCGCATGCTGTGGTGAAAGGCGATGTCCCGGACTTCGGCGTGGCGGTGGGGGCGCCGGCCCGAGTGGTGCGCAACCGGAACGCCGACTGGGAGGCCGGTGCTGCGGAGCGGGCACAGCGGGAGGCGGCGTTGGCCGACATCGAACGGAAGAAGGCGTTGGGCCTCAAGGGCTGATCGCGGGCAGCATTTTCATGGCGGCGACGATGGTCCGGGTGCCGGCGTGCAGCACGCCGATCGCGCCAAGCTCATCGAGGTGCATCGGCGTGACGCCGGAGACGGCGTCGGAGGCGACGAGCACGCGGTAGTCGTACTCGCTGCTGTCGTAAATAGTTGCCCGCGGGCAGTTCGGGAAATTGCAGCCGGCCACGACCACAGTGTCGACGGCCAGACTTGCGAGGTGCTCGTCCAGCCGCGTGCGGTAGAAAGCGCTCCAGCGCGGTTTCCACAACACGACTTCGCCGGGGCCAACCTCGACCAGTTCGCCGGCCAAGAGCCGGTCGGCCGCAGGTTCTGCCGAGCCTTCGGGCCGGAGCTCAGGCACGACCTGCGCCCCGGAAGACCCCACGGCCACCAACTGAGCCCCACCCGCCACAGCGGTCCGCCGCACCCGGTCGACGTCCACGCCTTGGTACATGCGAACGACGTGGATGATCGGGAGGTCGGCTTGCCGAAACGCTGACCAAAGCGTGACCAGCGCAGGCACGATGGCCGTTGTGCCCTCGACGGGGCTCACGCCTCCGTCGACGAAGTCGACCTGCGCGTCGATGATCAGTAGCGCCGACGTCGACAGCCGCGGTGCGATGTGCTCATCGACGGTGCCGGGCCACGTGCCCGGTGTAGCTGGTCTGCTCACGCCATCAACTCTAGAACGGTCGCCTCCCCTGCAAGGTGCCAGGAGGCGGTGGTGAGCTGGCCATCCTGTTCCGGGCCGGCTGATGATCATCGGCTGTGGCGTCTTCCGCTGTCCTATGCCCTGCCGCCTCTTCCTACGCACCCAGGCGTTCAGCTCGCACTGCTCGAGGTCAACTCCGAACGGCCCATCGACGCCCGCTTACTGGCCGGTGGATGTGGCCCTGATCGAAACCGCGGCGCCCGCGCCTGCCGGCACCTGCGCGGTTGGCGTTCGTCTGGTCAGCGTCCACGAGCCCGGCGCTGCATGAGCTCTCGCAGCACGCTCGGGAGACACGCGAGCCGACGGCTTCTGGGGCCAGCCTCACTCTTCCTCGTCTTCGCGCCGCTGGACGCGCACCACGCCGTCGATCTTTCCCAGTGTCGCTACTGCGTTTGCCGAACCAGCGCCCGATAGATCCAGCGTCAGGGCAACCAGCCGCTGGGGGGTGGGCTCGTCGGCGTCCAGGAGCGCTCGGGCGTCGTTCTCCGCGGCGGTGCCCTCGGCCACCAGCGAGGTGATGGACCAACCGTGCGCGGTGCAGGCACTCAGCAAGTCCCGCAGGATCCCGCGGCCGTCCTCGTAGATCACGCTGACCCCGACCGCGGTGTGGTCGCTCCCGGATAGCCGCCTGGCGAGGGGGGTGTAGCCGAGCACGATGACGAAGTGCAGAAGCGTAACCACCACCGCCAGCAGGGGCAGTCCGGCACCGGCCGCCATTCCGATCGCTGCCGTCTCCCAGACCGCGGCCGCCGTGGTCAAGCCGCGAATCGCGCCGCGCCGAGTGATGATCAGACCGGCACCGAGAAACCCGATTCCGGACACGACCTGGGCTGCGACGCGCGACGGATCGAGCACAACGGCGCCCGGTGCCAACACATCGGCGAAGCCGTACTTGCTGACCAGCAGAATCAGCGCGGCCGAAGTCCCGACAATCGCCTGTGTCCGCAGACCGGCACTCTTACCGCGTAGCTGCCGTTCCAATCCGATGGCCGAGGACAGCGCGAACGCCACCAGCAACTCGCCCACCTGGCGCCACCCTTGGCCATGACCGGCCGCCAGGGCCAGCACATCTGCGGTAGTCATCGTCTGAACTCTGCCAGGCGCAGCCGTTGTTCAGACCAGGCACACCCAGGGGGCGAGCAAGAGATCACGGCCGCTCTCTACCTGTCCGCGGGTGCTGGGCAAGCTCTTCGTAGATGTGCATCAGCACACCGCCCTGGGTCGCCCTCTTCCGGCTCCCGTCCAGCGCATCGTCGACGAAACGAGGTCGCTGCCGGGCATGGTGCCCTGGCACCATAGCCGGGAGGAGCTGTGCGCCTACCCTGTGCCGTCGCGAAACTCAGAAGAACTCGGCCTTGACGCCCTGTGCGTAGAAGATGCCGGTGGACAGGCCCAACATGGAGTGCAGGTCGAAGTCGCGCAGCAGACGCCGGCGCAGCGTCTCACCCGCGCCGCCCTCGAACAGGACGTTGTCCGGCAGTACCACCGCCGCCCGGCCGTTGATGCCGATCAAGGGGCCGTACGGACCCCCGACGCAGCTCGCGGCCCAGCGGTCAGTTGAAGGTATCAACCTCAGTCGAGCGGCCGGGTTGTCGGCAACAGGGTGCGCTCCGCGGTGGTCCCGCGGTCACCGGTCATGGCGGGTCCGGATCCGAGAGGTCAGGCGGGTGGTGGATGGTATTGATTCGGGGAGTCTGGCTGGGGTCCAAATGTTTCGGGGCGATCCATTCGACGCGGCCGTCCGGTCCCATGCGGACGGTGAAACCGTGGTCGGTGATCAGCGGGTGGTCGAACGGGCAAACCAGACACATTTTGTCGACGTCGGTCAGGCCGCCGTATTGGTATTCGTCCAGGTGATGAACCTGCGTCCACTGTGCGGGCATGTCGCAGCCGGGCCGGGTGCAGCCCTTGTCCCTGGCGTACAGCGCCAAGCGTTGCGCGGCCGAGGCCAGGCGCGCTCCGCGTCCGAGGTAGAGCGGTTGTCCGTCACGGTTGAACAGGCACAGCACCGGGTAGGCGTCGGTGGCCATCGCCAGGGCATCCCGGATCGACACCACACCGCCGGTGGCGGTGGTCGCGACGCCGGCGGCGTCCTCGAGCTGGTCGATGGTCATGGTGATCACGACGGTGGCCGGCAAACCCCGGTTGGAGGGCAGGGTGCCTGAAGCCAAGGCGTTGCGGCACAGCGCGGCGAGCGCGTCGTGGTGGCGCTGGGCCGCCGACCGTGGGTCGGGAATGTCGTCTTGCGATACGGGGCGGGCCAGGGTGGAGAAGGCGGCATCGACCAAGGCTCGCGTCGCGGGGTCGAGTAGTCCGGTGATGGGGCTCATCCCGTCTGCCCGTTGCCGGCCGATGTTCAGCGCTCGGCGGGCGGCGCGGTCGGTGTCGTCGGAGAGTTGCCCGTCGGGGTCGAGGTAGGCGGTGAGCCGCTCAGCCACCTTGGCCAGCTCCGAGGGTCGCAAACCTTCCGCTTGGTCGACCAAGGTTTTCTCGGCCAGCGCGGTGGTGTCGACGTCCAGGCTGTGCGGCAGGGCCCCGATGGTGGTGGTGACGATGCGGGCGTGCTTCTCCGAAATCGTCCCCGCCGCCTGGGCGGCGGCCGTGGCCGCATACACCGGGTCCAACGCCTCCCCGGTGACCGCGGTGCGAGGCCCCAACACACCAGCGGCCCGTACCCGGGCTTTCGCCTCGGCGACATCCACGTGCACCAGCTCGGTCAACAACCCGGCCGTCCCGCGCGCCAACAACTTGGTGGCCGTGCCGCGACACTCCAGTTCGACGATCAACCGGTGATCCACCGTCGGCAACCGCCGCCGCTGCGTCTCCAGGCCTTGAAACACCGCCAGCACCTCGTGATCGTCGAGCCCATCCAGCGACTCCGACTGCAACACATCGACAGCATGAGTGAGTTCGCTCAAGGCGGCGCGCACGGCACCGGCTGCCGGAGCAGCCCGCGGCTGGAGCACCTCTATCGAACTCATGTTCGTATCGTAGCCAACGGCACTGACATTTCCGGTCGCCACACACAGCCAATTGACTACGGCAGTCCGGGAGCAGAGACCTCCGCCCGCGGTGGCGAGTCTGGGCATGAAATCATCGGTCGGTGGCCCGCGGCCGAGGAAGGGCGGAACGCTGATGGATGAAGTCCCGGACGAGCGCGCCGTCCTGCACCCCGCCGTCTACCGCAACGTGGAGCGTCAGCTGGAGCTCGCCGAGACGGTCCTTCCGATGATCGACGTCCGCACGGCCCGCACCATCGCCGGCGCGCTCAAGCAGGGCGAGGACGGGCCGCTGCACGCCTTTGCCCGCCACGGCCAACTCCATCCCCCTCGAGCGCTGCGAGAGCTTGAAGCCGGCTCGTTCGACCTGCTGCAGGTGCGCTGGGCGGCGGCCCTGATCACCTTCTTGCACGATGCCGATTTCGGCGCCGAGCCATCACCCAGCGTGTACGTCCTCCGCGCGGACGGGGTGCACGGACGCTGGATAGACCTGACCATGACCGAGCATCAGGTGGAAGATGCGCTCGCAGTACTCACCCCAGGCGAGTACATCCCGGACTCCGAGCGGCGCATAGCGGCGTCGATGGGGTTCGGGCGTCTGGCAATCGACGAGGACGCGGACATCTGGCGCCTGCATCACGTGGCGCGCGGCATCGCCCGCCACGGAGAGGCCTTCGCGGCCTACGCCGTGCACGCGTGGGGGCTCGAACTCAGCGAGGAGGACTTTGAGCGGCTCTACTACGGCTGCATGTCCTCGCTCGAGGCCTTCGTGTTGGACCGGGCTGAGAAGCAGGGATGGTTGAAGGCCATCAACGAACTCAACGCCAGGTTCAACCTGAACGGCTTGGTGAGCGTCGACGTCGAGGAAGTAGCGCGGCAGTACTTTGCCGAAGGGTTCTGGTGGCAGTACCCGGGCACCGACGGCATCCACATCTTCGGACCGCCCATGCCGCCGGTTTAGCCGTTTGGCGCGTTGCGGCCGTATGCATGCAGGGTAGACACGCTGTCGGTCTCGATGGTACCGGCACTCGGTCAAGCGGGCGGGCTGCCGCTGCCGATGGTGTGACGCCCGAACCACACCGCGCACTCTCCGAGGTTTCGGCGCACGATGGACGACACCGATCAGCAACGATTGAGAGGCAGTCATGGCCCTGGCCAAGAAGCTCCGTCACCTACCGACCCGGCTCGCCACCGGGGCGTTCATCCTCAACGCCGGA
>JALYVL010000126.1 GCA_030853285.1 Actinomycetota bacterium
AAGTTGGCGCTGGTTGATGTCGTACTCCTCCGCGAACAGGCCCGGCGGTCCGCACGCTGCCCGGTTGCGCTCGAAAAGCCTTGCCGCTGAAACGCGTTCGCCTTGTTGCTCGTCCGCCAGGGCCAACAGAAACCCACACAGCACGAACGCTCCCTCGGCGTCGGCCAACGGGCGGGAGTCCTGCCGGAAGCGGTAGACGTATCCGTCGCGCAGCAGGTCCGTCCGTACCGCGTCGATGGTGGCGCGCGTCCTCGGATCGGCCGCGGGCAAGGCTCCTCGAATGGCCGGGAGCAGCAGGGCCGCGTCGACGCGTGCATCGCCAGGAGCCCGCTGCCAGCGCCCGCTGGGGTGCAGACAGTCGCTCGCGGCATCGGCCACAATGGCGTCGGCCAGCTGGTTCCACTGCGCACCCTGCGCGGGCGGGGCCACCGCGCCCACTGCGCGCAGCCCGGCGGCACAGATCAACCGCGAGTGCGCCCAGCGAGCGTTGTGCAGCTCCCAGATGCCTGCGTCCGGATCACCCCAACGCTGTTCGATGGCGGCAACGCATTCTTCCGCTGCTCGCCAATGCTCACTGTCCAAGCGGTCGAGACGTCCGGCCGCGGCAAGCAGCAACAGCGCCTCCCCGAAGGCGTCGAGCTGGAACTGGCTGTTCACCCAGTTGCCGGTCTTCACCGAGGCACCCGGGTAGCCGGGCAGGTCGAGGTCCTGCTCCCCGGGCACTGCTCCGCCGGTGACGGTATACGCGGGCTTCAGCTCCGGACCGTCGTCCAACAACCGAGCGGAGACGAAACCGACGGCATCGTCGAGCAGCTGATCGGAACCGGAGACGGCGGCGGCTTGTCCGGCGTAACACTGGTCGCGAATCCAGGAGTAACGGTAGTCGTAGTTCCGGCCCTGCTCGGCCCGCTCGGGCAGGGACATGGTGGCGGCGGCGACCATCCCTCCTCCGGCGCTGGTGAGCCCGCGCAGCACCGCGTGCGCATGGCGGGCGTCGCGGTCGGCAATTGTGTCGTGCACCTCGGGGACCGCTCGCGCCCAGGCAGCCTCGGTCGAGACCCACGCGCGCTCGGCTTGCACCGGCTCGGCTGGGAGCTCCTGGTCGGACACCTCGAGCAACAGGTCGTGGTGCGCGCCTTCAGGAACGTCGATGGTCAGGTGCAGGTGTCCGCCGGCGGCCACCCTCGCCTTTCCCGCGCCGGCCCACCGCAAGCGAACCGGCCCCGAGCGGCCCGTCCACATCCCGTCTTGAGTTGACAGCGATTCCATGGCGTGCGTGCCGAAACCGGCCCTGGCCTCAAGGGTGACCTCAACCCGCGCGACGCCCTGGACGGCGACGATGCGACGGAGTACCACCGCACGCCCCGGCTCACCCGGGAATGCCAGCGCCTCCCGACACTCGATGACGCCGCCGTCGGCGACCCACCGGCTCCGCCAGATCAGCGAGCCCGGCTCGTAGTAACCGCCCCAGACGAACCGTGGGTCGGCGGGGGTGATGGCATACACGCCGGACCCGCCGATGAGGCTCGAGAACACCGCGCCGGAATCCCACCGCGGCGCGCACATCCACACGAAATCTCCCCGCGGCCCGACCAGGACGCCGCGTTCCCCGTCCGCGAGCAGGGAGTACTCGCGCAGCACATGCGGTGGAAAGCGTCCGACCGTAGGTTGTTTTGCTGTCACCTGTTGCGCCTCCTGATTCCGCGATGACGTCGAGTCAAAGGCAATCCTCGCGCAATAATTGCGTTAGCGCAACTGTTACGATGAAGCCCCACACAACCATGGGAGCGCGAGCGATGACACCAGCACCGTCCGGCGAGCAGTTTGAGATCACCTTCGCGCAGCAGCGGGCGACCATCGTGGAGGTGGGTGGCGGCATCCGCACCTACGACGAGGGCGACCGCGCCGTACTGCACCCCTACGACCGCGAGGCGATGTGCGACGGCGCCCACGGTGCCCCGCTGATCCCCTGGCCGAACCGTCTGGCGGACGGCAAGTACACCTTTGACGGCACCGAGCAGCAAGTGCCGCTCAGCGAGCCGGAGAAGCACAACGCCATCCACGGATTCCTGCGTTGGCGCCCATGGCGGGCCGTCGAGCACTCGGCCGACCGCATCGTCATGGCCACGCGGCTGTACCCGCTCAAGGGTTACCCCTTCACCCTGGACGTTGCTGTGGAGTACAGCCTGAACGCCGACGGCCTGCGCGTAAGCACCACCGCGCACAACGTCGGCGACACCACCCTGCCCTACGGAAACGGCCAACACCCCTATCTCTCCCCCGGCGAGGGGCTCGTCGACGCCTGCACGCTGCAGGCGCCGGGGACGACCCGCATCACCACCGACGACGAGCGGCAACTGCCCACCGGCACCCAGGGCGTGCAGGGCACCGACTACGACTTCCGCACTCCGCGCCGACTGGGCGAGCTGGCGATCGACTACGCGTTCACCGACCTGGAGCGCGACTCCGACGGCCGCGCGTGGGTGCGCCTGACCGGCGCAGACGGCCGCACCGCCGAGTTGTGGGTGGACGAGAGCTACCCGCTGGTGGAGCTGTACACCGCCGACACCCTGTCCGAGGCACGCAAGCGCACCGGGCTCGGTTGTGAGCCGATGACCTGCCCGCCCAACGCATTCCAAAGTGGACATGGCCTCGTACGACTGGAGCCGGATGAGTCGCTCACGACGACGTGGGGCGCGCGGCTGCGCTGAGCAAACATCGCTCGGAACGCCCGTACGGCGCGCGCGATTCGATCGGCGGACCGAGTGGTGGCGGTGATACACCTGGCTCACCGCGAGTGAGAGGACTGAGATGCCCAAGACCACCAAGCAGGGAAACGCGCGCCAGAGCGAGCTGCCGAGCACCCTGAAGCACTCTGACGCCAAGGCGCAGCGCACCTTCGCCAAAACCCACGACTCCGCAGCCGAGGAGTACGGCGACGAACAGCGGGCCAATCGCGTCGCCTACTCCGCGCTGAAGCACACCCACGAGAAGGTCGGCGACCACTGGGAGCCGAAGGAGCGGAACGGGCCCTCGGACAAGCAGGCCGAAGGCGGCAAGAACACCAATCTGAAGACGGCGGGCGGAGTGGACGCGAACGCCTCCAAGAAGCACCTGCAGGAGGTCGCCCGCCGCTTGGACGTCTCTGGGCGCTCGAGCATGACCAAGCACGAGCTGGTCGAGGCCATCGAGAAGGCGAACGATCGCGCGAGCGCGAAATCGCGCGAATCGTGAGCGCGAAGCACACTCCGCGCACCAACGACCACCCCGGAGGAAGCGGTGCGATGGCCGACCGCACCCTGGGCAGGGTTTGAAACCGGCGCTGGTTGTGCCTGCGGTCAGTTCAACGGTGCGGTGAGCTCGAGGTGTACGCCATCTGGGTCGCTGAAGGACAGGATGGCGATTCCGGCGTCACCGAGGTCGGTGACCTCGCCGTGCGGAATGCCGGCATCCTCCAGCTTTTGGTGCGCCGCAACAAGGTCGTCTCGTGATTCGACGTGGAAGCTGACGTGGTCCAGACCGGTGCGCTCGGAGTCGAATTGCTGGCCCGTCGGCGCGACCGGGCGCAGCCCGAACAACGTGCCGGAGGGGGTTTGGTACACCGTGCCCCCGTAGAACTGCTCTGGTGATTCGCGCACGCCCGGGTCGTCGACGTTGGCGGACATGTCGATCGCCGCCGGCCACCCGAATACCTGATCGTAGAACGCCTTCGATCGGGCGATGTCGGTGACGGTCAGTCGCACGTGGGCGTAACCGGAACTGCTGATGATTGGCATGACACTGTTCTACCGGAGTTCTGCGGCGGCGGCCCGATGATCAAGGGATGTCACCACCACGTCCCGCCACCGACTTGTGGTGGTGCGGGACGTGGTGGTTTGGGCCTGTGCAGTCAGCCCACTACGTCAGCGTGCGGTGTTTTGGCGCTCGTCTTGACGCTTGTCTTTCTCCGCTTGGGCGAGGTTTTCCACCCGGTCGGCTTCGGAGCGTTGCTCGGTCGCCGCGGTCTTCTTCGCGGTGGCCTCCTTCAACTCCGCGGTGGCTGGTGCCGCCGCCTTCTGCTCTCGGGCGTTGATCGTGGCCTGCTCAGCCCGCTTACCGTCCTCAGCAGCCTGTTTGCGCTTCGCCGCCTGGTCATCGGCCTGCTTCTTCGCTTTCGCCGCACGCTGGGTGGCTTGCTGGGCAGCCTGGCGCTTGCGCTGCTCCTCGGCTTTGCGGGCCTGCTCGGTCTTACGTTGCTTGTCCCGTTGCGCGGCGACCTGATCCTCGCGGGCCTTGTTCTGCTTTGCCTTCAGCTCAGCATCAGCGGCCGCCCGTTTCTGCGTAGCCTGCTCCTCCAACTCCGCCGCACGCGTCAACGCGTCGCTACGCTCCTTCAATGCGGCACCACGCTGGGCGACGCCACGGTCGCCCAGCATCGAGCCCACTGCACCGTCGAGGGCACCCAGGGTGCGCTCGTAGACCAGGCGCGCCGGTGCCTCCTCAGACAACCGGGACATCACTTGCTGCTCAATCAGCTGCAGCGGGAGCCGCACGATCATGTACGGGACGCGCAACACCGCTAACGGTGCACTGCTCAGATTCATCGCTTACTCCAATGGTTCAGGGTGGTTGTTCAGGAAAGCTCGGCGTCGCCGCTGAGCTTTTTCGCTTTCGCCCGCGCGCGGGCAGCCTCGGCCTCGACCTCATCCGCTTCCGTCGCCGACCGCTCGTGGGCGGCACTAGCCTGCGCCGCCTCGTGCGACGCGGCGGCAGTGTCGGCTTGCCCAGCTGAGGCGGCCCGCCGTACCTCGGCATCTGCCTCCGCCTGCGCCTTGGCTTGCTCGGCGGTCACCTCGCGCTGCTTGGCCTGCTCGGCGACCTGATGTTGGGCTTGCTGCTGCTGGCCGATGGCACCCTTGGCCGCTGCAGCATCCCGGGCAACCTCGGCGCGTTGCTGCGCACCGTCCTGGCGGGCCTCGCTCAATTGCCCGGCAGCCTGCTCGGCTTGGGCGTCGGCGACCGCACTGGTGGTGTTCGCCTCTTGCCGGTCCCGGGCTTGGCGCTGCTGCAGCTGCCCCTCGGTGGTCAGCGAGTCGTTGCCGGTCACCGCACCGGCCACCTCCTTCGCCTTTCCCTTCACCGAGTCGAACAGGCCCTTGCGGGCCTGGCCCGCTTTGTCGTTCGCGTTCATTGCACTCTCCTAGGCGATGGTGTGAACGGGTGGCGCCCAGT
>JALYVL010000127.1 GCA_030853285.1 Actinomycetota bacterium
CTCCTCGGTGAGCTGTCGCGCCTCCTCGGCCTCGGCGGCGGCCGCCACCACGCCGCGGGCAGACTCCGCGGCCGCGAGCTCCTGTTCGCGGGCAGCCTGCTGCGGCCGATCGGCGTCGTACTCGGCGAGCTCCCGCTGAGCTCTCCTGCGTCGCTCGAGCACGTCGGCGCGCCTCGTCGCGGTCGTCAGGTGGCGACGCGCCGTCTGCGCAGCGGCATCGGCGGCGGCCAACTCCCGCTCACGCTGCGCGGTGAGCCCGTCGGTCGACTCGGCCAGCGTGTGCGCCCAGTTGATCGGCTCGAGCGCTTCGTCGCCTTCGTGATCGTCCACGCCCGCGGCGGTTGCCAACTTGCCGACCAACACGGCTTGCGCACGTTTGCCCTGCTCGACCCGTGTCGCACTGTCCTTGCGCTGCTCCCGAAACCAGGTCTCGACGTCGCCGAAGCGGCCGGTGTCGAACAGCCGTTTCAGTACCGACGCCCGGTCCTCGGTACCAGCCCGGAGGAAGCGGGCAAATTCTCCCTGGGGCAGCAGCACCACCTGGAAGAACTGTTCCGCGCTCATGCCCAACAGCCGCGACACCGTCTCGCCAATCTCGTCCAGGCGCGTAAGACCTTCTGAACCCGGCTCGTCCACCCAGGTCAGCGACGCCTTGGCGTTTTCCTTGGTGGTGCCCGGGCCACGCCGTTTTGCCCGCTCGTACTCGGGGCTGCGGACCAGCCGCATCCGCCGTCCGCCGACGGTCAGCTCCAGCTGCACCTGGGGCCGGGCATCAACCGGCGCGTGATCGGACAGCAGCCGCTTGGCTTCGCTCCGCGCGCCGGGTACCCGGCCGAACAACGCGAAGGCCACCGCGTCCAGCACCGTCGTCTTTCCGGCTCCGGTTTCGCCATGCAGCAGAAACAATCCGTCCGCGCCGAGTACGTCGAAGTTGACCGTCTCTGTCCCCGCGAAGGGCCCAAAGGCGTTGATCTGCAAGGAATGCAATCTCATGGCGGCGGCCCGGCTGCGCCAGCGGCAAACGCCGACTCCACCAATTTCGACTCGGCCGCGCAGGGCAGACCCCGCACGTCGGTGAGAAAGGAGTGTGCGACCTGCGCGTCGGAGCGACCCCGCACCCGCTCGGCGTAGCGCAGCTCCCGGTGGCCGGCGGGGCGGCGCCACTCCAAGTGCACCGCACCCGGAAAGCGGCGTCGCAGTTGTCGCATCGGCTCCAGCGGGCGCACGTCGTCGGTGAGCACGGCGGACACGTAGTGCGCCTCGGCCTGCGCGTGCTGCGGGCCCTCGAGCAGCTCGGGAAGCGTGCCCTCGAGCTCGCTCAGCCCGCGGACCACCGGGAGCCGCAGTTGCCGCACCTCGGCCAGACCCGCCGCGTCCAGGTCCACCAGCCACGCGGCCTTGCGGTGGTGGCGCTCACCGAAGGAGTACGGCAGCGGACTGCCGCTGTAGCGCACCCGCTCGGTCAGCGTCTGCGGGGAGTGCAGGTGGCCGAGCGCGACGTAGTCGACGCCGTCGAAGACGCCGACGGGCACGGTTTCCACCCCGCCCACCGAGATGCTGCGCTCAGATCCTGCGGCCGCTGCCCCGACCACGAAGGCGTGGGCCAGCACGATGCTACGGGCGCCGGGCCGCGAAACAAGGTCTGCCCGGACCCGGTCCATCGCCGCGGCGAGCACAGCGGCATGCGTACGCGCACCCGGCTGCTGCAGGGCGTGGCGTGCGGTGTCCGGCTCGAGAAACGGCAATCCGTAGAACGCCACCTCGCCGTGCTCATCAGCCAGCAGCACCGGGGTGGCCAGATCCGCGACCCTGGTGCGTAAGTGCAGCCCGCCGGCGGCCGCAAACGATGCTGCGGCACCCAGCCGCGGCGCGGAGTCGTGGTTGCCCGACGTGGCCACGATGATCGCACCCGCCGCGCGAACACGCTCCAACACCCTTGTGCAGGCGCCAACGGCTTCGGCGCTGGGCACGGCGCGGTCGTATACATCCCCGGACAGCACCAGCACATCCACGCGGTGCGCAGCCACCAGGTCGGCCATGTTCGTCAGCACCCGCTCTTGGTCGGCGAGCAGATCGACGCCGTGGAAGGTACGGCCGATGTGCCAGTCAGACGTGTGCAGGATTCGCATACCCAGAACGCTAGGGCACCGCGCCGACAGAATCGGGTGTTCGCGGTAAGTGTCGGTGCGCGTCGTCATGATGCACGGCATGGACCTCCCCACCGCGCTGTTACTGCTACTGGCGCTACTCGTGGTGCTTGCCGTCGGCGTTGCGCTGGGCTGGTGCGGTCATGCGGCGCGCAGCGGCACCCGGCTGGCCGCCGCTGAGGCGTCGCTGGCTGCCGCGCGATCGAACGAGGAGGTCGTAGGGCGCTCCATCAGTCTGCTCAGTGAGGACTCGGCGCGGCGGCAGTCCGGCGCGATCGGTGCCGAGTTGGCCGGCGTGGTCGGACCGTTACGCGCAGCCGTGGGGGCTTTGGCCGAGCACGTCGCCGCCGTGGAGACCTCCCGCGTCGACGCCTACGCGGGACTGAAGGAGCAGGTGGCCGGCATGCACCGGAACTCCGCCGAGCTGACCTCCCAGACCACGCAGCTGGTCACCGCTCTGCGCGCCCCCCAGGTGCGAGGCCGGTGGGGTGAGCTGCAGCTGGAGCGGGTGGTGGAGCTCGCCGGGATGGTGGCGTACTGCGATTTCGACACCCAGGTGTCCACCACGGTCGACGGCCCGGACGGGCCTGTGCGGGTGCGACCGGATCTGGTGGTGCGCCTGGCCAACAACCGGAACGTGGTGGTGGACGCCAAGGTCCCTTTCGCCGCATACCTCGACGCCGTCGAGAGCGCCGACGACGGGCAACGTCGGACCCTGCTGGCCAAGCACGCTCGTCAGCTGCGCGCACACGTGGATGCGTTGGCTGCCAAGAGCTACTGGCGAGCGTTCGAGCCAAGCCCGGAGTTCGTGGTGCTCTTTGTGCCGGGCGACCCATTCCTCGAGGCGGCGTTGACCGCAGACCCAGCATTACTCGAGCACGCCTTCACCCACAACGTCGTCATCGCCACGCCGACCACGCTGATCGCCCTGCTCCGCACCGTCGCGCACACCTGGCGTCAGGATTCCTTGTCCCACGACGCTGCTGCCATCCTGGCGCTCGGTCGCGAGCTGCACGGGCGACTGGTCACCGTGGGCTCGCACCTCGACAAGCTCGGCTCCCAGCTCGGGCGCGCCGTCGACTCCTTCAACGCGACGGTCAGCTCGATGGAGAGTCGGGTGCTGGTGACCGCACGCAAGCTGAACGATCTTCAGGTGTCCGGCGTCGAGGTCCCCGAACCCACCCCGATCGATCGACTCCCCCGGCGCGTCATGGCCGCCGAACTGCGGGAGCACACCGGCTAGCCCGATGGTGCCGGTAAGGTCGGCGGCGTGAGCATCACGATCCAGCCCGCGCGCAGGGTCCCGTTGGCGGATCGCTCCGTGGTGGCGTCCAAGCGCGGCCTGCCCTGGTGGGGGGCCGTGCTGGTGGCTTTTGCGATGACCGGCGTCGGCATTGCGATCGACCTGACCTTCGGTAGCACGCTTACCGCAATCTTTCTGGCCTTCTACGTCGCGGGCTGTCTCGCCGCGGTGCTGGCCGTCGCGCATCGCGGGCTCTTCGCAGCCATGGTGCAGCCACCCCTCATCTTGGCCATCACTGTGCCGCTGGTGGTCCGTGCGCTCGGTACGTCCACCAAAGGCGGCATGAAGGACGAAGTGATCACGCTGGCGCTCCCTCTGGTCAACGGCTTTCCCACGATGGCTCTGACCACGCTGGCCACCGTCGGCCTCGGCGTGGCACGCATCGTGATCCAGCGCCGTGCCTATCCGCGAGGAACGCCCGAGCGGACCGAGGCTGCGCAGGCGGCGTACCGCCCGCGCGGGCGGGTGCTGCCGCACCGAGCCGGCGCAACGTCGAAAATGGCCGTGCCGAACTCCACCGGACAACCGCCGACGCCCGGCCCTCGCCGCAGCGTCTGAGCGCTCCGCCAGCAGCGGGCTCAGCGGGTCGCGCGGTCCTTGCGCAGCTCGCGGGGCAGCGCGAACACCAAGGTCTCGTTTGCGGTGGTGACCGGCTGCACCTCGCCGTAGCCGCGCTCGGCCAGACGGTCCAAGACCCCGCGCACCAACAACTCCGGTACCGACGCCCCGGAGGTCACCCCGACCGTCTGCACGTTGTCCAACCAGGCGTCGTCGATCTCGCCCGCGTAGTCCACCAGATGACTCGTGCGCGCGCCCGCACCCAGCGCCACCTCCACCAGGCGGACCGAGTTCGAGGAGTTGCGCGAGCCGACCACGATGACCAGGTCACACTCGGGCGCCATCGCCTTCACCGCGACCTGGCGGTTCTGCGTGGCGTAGCAGATGTCGTCGCTCGGCGGATCCTGCAGCGCGGGAAAACGCTCCCGCAGCCGCCGCACCGTCTGCATCGTCTCGTCCACACTCAGCGTGGTCTGCGACAACCAGATCACCTTCGACTCATCGCGCACCTGCACGGCGGCGACAGCATCGGGGCCGTCGACGAGCTGTACATGCTGCGGCGCCTCCCCCGCGGTGCCCTCCACCTCCTCGTGGCCTTCGTGGCCGATGAGCAGGATGTCGAAGTCGTCGCGGGCGAAGCGTTTGGCCTCCTGATGCACCTTGGTGACCAGCGGGCAGGTGGCATCGATGGTGCGCAGTCCGCGCTCAGCCGCTGAGGCGTGCACCGCGGGGGAGACGCCGTGCGCGGAAAACACCACCAGTGCGCCCTCGGGAACCTCGTCGGTCTCGCCGACGAAGACCGCGCCACGTTCGGAGAGGGTCTGCACCACGTGCCGGTTGTGCACGATCTCCTTGCGCACGTAGACCGGGGCGCCGTGCTTGTCCAACGCGCGTTCGACCGTCTCCACCGCGCGGTCGACGCCGGCGCAGTAACCGCGGGGCTCGGCGAGTAATACACGCTTGGCGGAGCCGGGATGCAACGATGCAGACATAAGTCCACTCTACGGACGCGCCCGTCTTGCGGTGGGTCGTTACCGGGCCGACCAGCGCATAAGGCACCCTGGTAGGCATGTTTCGTATGCCACTGGCCGTACGCGTTGCGGCGGGCCTTGCCGCGACCACTGTGACCGAGGTCCGTAACCTGCCCTCGACGATGGCTGCCTTACCGGTCACCGCCGTCAGCCAGGTGCTACAGAAC
>JALYVL010000128.1 GCA_030853285.1 Actinomycetota bacterium
TTCACCCTGCGTCGCCCTGGATCGGAGTTGAGGATACGGCCCCGCTCCGACAACGTGCCGCCCTAGTATGTCTGCGACGAGTCCCTCCGCGGAGGTGTTCGGCAGGATTACACGCTGATGATGGGGGGTCACGCAGATGAGCACCGTGCAGTTTCGCCGCACGCCCCGCTTGGCTGCTCCCCGGACCCCCGGTGGTGAAGTCCACCTGGAGCCGCCACCCGAGGTGCCGCGGGTGGTGCCCGGCGGCATCCTGATGAAGCTGATGCCGGTGGTCATGGTGGTGGCCATGGTTGGGATGATCGCGTTGCTCATCACCTCCGGCGGTGGACTGAACCCGGCCTCGCTGCTGTTTCCGATGATGATGATGATGTCGATGGTCGGCATGTTCGCCGGTGGTGGTGGCCGCGGGAACGGGCAGCGCAAAGCCGAGATGAACGAGGACCGCAAGGACTACCTTCGCTACTTGGGTCAGATGCGGGGGCGCGCCCGCGATGCCGGCGACGAGCAGCGCGTCGGACTGGAATGGATCCACCCCGACCCCGCGTCGCTGTGGTCAATGGTGCGCACCCGCCGCATGTGGGAACGCCGCACCAGCGACTCCGACTACTGCCACGTGCGAGTGGGCCGCGGCCACCAACGCCTGGCCACCCGCCTCGTGCCGCCGCAGACCGGTCCCGTGGACGAGCTGGAACCCATCGCCACGGTCGCGTTACGCCGCTTCGTTCGGGCCCATTCCGTGGTCAGCGAGCTGCCCATCGCCGTCTCGGTGCGTGGGTTCGCCGCCCTCGAGCTCACCGGTGACGAGGACACCTGCCGCGCGCTGGCCCGCGCCATCATCTGCCAGCTCGCGACCTTCCACACGCCCGAAGACCTCATCGTCGCCGCCGCCGTGGGCGGACCTGCCCGCGCGGACTGGGAGTGGCTCAAATGGCTGCCGCACGCCCAGAATCCGCATCGCCACGATGCGGTGGGCACCGAACGGCTCGTCGTCTCCTCGCTTGCCGAGCTCGAGGACTGCTTGCACACCGAGCTCGTCGACCGGCAGCGCTTCAGTCGGAACGCGGCCCCGGTGCAGGATCAGCCCCAGATCGTCATAATCGTGGACGGGGCCGAGATCTCCGGTGAGGAGCGAATTCTCCTGGAGGAGGGCCTCGCGGGCGTCACGGTGCTGGACCTGTCCAGCTCACTGGGAACGCTCGCCGCGCGACGCGGACTGCGCCTGGTGGCCACCCCCGACGGAGTCGGCGCGCGGAGCGCTTCCGGGGTGGAGAAGTTCGCCGACCCGGACGCGATGACGGTGGCGCAGTGCGAGGCGTTGGCGCGCAGATTGTCGCCGTTTCGGATCAACGCGGGCGAGGACGAGCAGGGGGAGGACCCACTGCTGTCCAACGTCGGCTTCATGGACCTGCTTGGGCTGCCCGATGCGATGACCTTCGACGTCGCACAGGCCTGGCGGCCCCGTCCCTTGCGCGACCGACTGCGCGTGCCCGTCGGCGTCGGTGAGCACGGCGAGCTGGTGGAGCTGGACATCAAGGAGTCGGCGCAGGAAGGGATGGGACCGCACGGTCTGTGCATCGGCGCGACCGGCTCGGGCAAGTCGGAGTTCTTACGCACCTTGGTGCTGGGGATGATCACCACCCATTCCTCCGCGACGCTCAACCTCATCCTCGTTGACTTCAAGGGTGGCGCGACCTTCCTCGGGCTGGACAGCGCCCCCCACGTCGCCGCCGTCATCACCAACCTTGCCGACGACCTCACCATGGTCGACCGGATGAAGGATGCCCTGGCCGGCGAGATGAACCGGCGTCAGGAACTGCTGAAGAGCGCAGGCAACTTCGCCAACGTCAAGGAGTACGAGCGAGCCAGAGAGAACGGAGCGGACCTGGACCCGTTGCCTGCTCTGTTCATCGTGGTGGACGAGTTCTCCGAGCTGTTGGCGCAAAAGCCCGATTTCGCCGACCTTTTCGTGGCTATCGGCCGGCTCGGGCGTTCGCTGCAGATGCATCTGCTGCTCGCCAGTCAGCGCCTGGAAGAAGGCAAGCTGCGCGGACTGGACAGCCACCTGTCCTACCGCATCGGATTGAAGACCTTCTCGGCCGCGGAGTCCCGCTCGGTGCTAGGGGTGCCGGATGCCTATGAGCTGCCCAGCGTGCCCGGTTCCGGCTACCTCAAGTTCGACACGGCGTCGATGGTCCGGTTCAAGGCGGCCTACGTCTCCGGCCCCTACCGTGGTGTTGCCGGAGCGGAGGCGACGGTGACCGCGCCGGTGACCGGCGACCGGCGACCACGCTGGTTTGGTCCCGAGCGCATCGAGCCCGAGCACGTGGACGTACTGACGCCCGAGGAGGTACAGGCGAGTATTGCGGCGCCCATGCCGTCCTCGGGTGTGGAGAAGACCCTGCTCGACGTGCTCGTGCGTCGCCTGGTCGGGCAGGGGCCACCGGCCCACGAAGTCTGGCTGCCCCCGATGGATCTGCCCCCGAGCCTGGACCAGTTGCTGCCGCCGTTATCGGTCACCCCCGACCGTGGCCTCTCGCCGGTGGGCTTCGTCGGGAATGGTCGGCTGAGGGTGCCGATCGGCATTGTGGACAAGCCCTACGAGCAGCGCCGGGACCAGCTGTGGGTCGATCTTTCCGGCGGTCAGGGTCACATGGCGGTGCTGGGCGGCCCACAGTCCGGCAAGTCGACCCTGCTGCGTACCTTCATTATGTCCATGGCGTTGACCCACACGCCCGCCGAGGTGCAGTTCTACTGCCTCGACTTCGGCGGCGGCACGCTCGGCCCGATGGGCCGGGTGCCGCACGTCGGTTCGGTGGCCGGACGCCTGGACGCCGATCGGGTGCGCAGGACGGTGGCCGAGCTCACCGGGCTCGTGCGCCGTAGGGAGGAGCTTTTCCGCGACCTCGGCATCGACTCGATGGCCGACTTCCGCGCGCGCAAGCGGCGTGGGGAGATCCCGGAGACCAGCGAGGACCCGTTCGGCGACGTCTTTCTCGTGCTCGACGGCTGGTTGGCCTTCAAGACGGAGTTCGAGGCGCTGGAGCAGGCCGTGATGAACCTGGGCGCGCAGGGACTTTCCTACGGAGTGCACCTGGTGATCGCGAGCGCCCGCTGGGCGGAGATCCGTCCGGCGCTGAAGGACCTGCTGGGAACCAGGGTCGAACTCCGCCTCGGTGACACCTCGGAGTCCGATGTGGACCGGCGCGTCGCCGCCAACGTCCCCGAGGGGCGCCCGGGTCGGGGGCTGTCCCGGGACAAGTTGCAGATGCTCACCGCGCTGCCTCGAATCGATTCCGCCGCCGCCACCGAGGACCTCGCCGCCGGGATCACCGATGCCGCGAATCGGTTGAGCCAGGCATGGACCGGACCGTCCGCGCCGCCCGTCCGGATGCTGCCCGAGCAATACCGCTACGAGGATCTGCTGGCGGTGACGGCGCAAGACGGCCGTCGCCCGATGCGAGTACCGATCGGTATCGACGAGAACGAGCTTGCGCCTGCCTATCTGGACTTCGGCGCCGAACCGCACCTGCTGGTGTTTGCCGACGGCGAGTCGGGCAAGACCAGCCTGCTGCGCACCCTGTGCACCGAGCTCATCGCCCGTAACACCGCCCAACAGGCGAAGTTCATCGTGGCCGACTACCGGCGCACCCTGCTCGGGGTGGTGGAGGGTGACCACCTGGCGGGGTACGCAGCCTCGGCGACCGTGCTCACCGACATGATCGGCGAGATCGTGGAGTATCTGATTGGCCGGATGCCGGATGCCGGAGTGACCCAGGAGCAGCTGCGGACTCGCTCGTGGTGGAGCGGCCCGGAAATCTACGTCGTCGTCGACGACTACGACCTGGTGGCTACCGGCAGCGGCAACCCGCTGAGCCCCCTGGTCGACCTCTTGGCGCAGGCGAAAGACATCGGGTTGCACCTCATCCTCACCCGCCGCAGCGGCGGTGCGAGCCGGGCGCTCTATGACCCGGTGATCGCCCGGATGCGGGACCTGGCCTCCACCGGCCTGGTGATGAGCGGCAGCAGGGACGAAGGCGCCCTCATCGGCACCGTCAAGCCCTCCCCCATGCCCGCCGGCCGCGGAACGCTGGTGAGCAGGAAGCTCGGCCAGCGGCTGGTGCAGCTGGCGTGGTCTCCGCCGCAATGACGCTGGCGGTCGCTGTCGACTTCGGGACGTCATCGACCTGCGTGGCCGTCGCGCTCGACGACGAGCAGCCGCGGGTGGTGGTGATCGACGGCAGCCCGCTGATGCCGAGCGCGGTATACGCCGACGGTCGCACGCTGTTCGTCGGGGCCGAGGCGCAACGCCAGGCGGCGTTGGACCCCTCCCGATATGAGCCCACGCCCAAGCGCCGGATCGACGAGGGCTCACTGCTGCTGGGTGACACGGTCGTCCCGGTCCGGCGGGTGATCGCGGCGGTGCTCGAGCGCGCCGTGCGCGAGGCGCGAAACCTGGTGGGCGGCAAAGCGGTCGATACGCTCGTCCTCACCCATCCCGCCGAGTGGGGCACGGTGCGGATCGGTTTGCTGCGCTCAGCTGCGCAGGGTTTGGCGGCCTCGGTGCGCACCGTGGCGGAGCCGGTGGCTGCCGCGGTGCTGTACGGAGCGGGCTCCGCCGACGGGGTGGTTCTCGCGGTGTTGGATGTCGGGGCGGGGACCACCGATGTGAGCGTGCTGCGGCGGGAGCGCAGTGCGTTCCGCGTGCTCGCCACTCGCGGGGACCCACACTTTGGTGGCGCGGACATCGACGAGGCGCTGATGGCCGAACTCGGCGCCCGGCTGGGCCCGGAGGAACGCCCGGCCTGGGATTTCGTGGCGCGGGGGCAGGGGCTGCACGAGCGCCGACGACGTCGTGCGCTGCGGGCCGATGTCCGCGGCGCCAAGGAAAGCCTCTCGCGGCATTCCTACGCTGACGTGCCCCTACCCGGCTCGCTGCCCGACGGACACGTCACCAGGGCTGACCTCGAGCGGCTGATTGCGCAACCGTTGCTCACGGTGGTCGAGATGCTGGCCGCGACGCTGCGGGAGGCCGGTGCACTCGATGCCACAGGAGGGTGCCGGGCCGGCGTCTTCCTAGTCGGCGGATCCTCGCGGATTCCATTGGTCGCCACGACGGTGCACCAACGGCTGGGGTTACTGCCGGTCTCGACCGAGCAGCCGGAGACGGTCGTCGCCCGGGGTGCGCTGCGCTTGCTGGGACGC